>CALCZA010000046.1 GCA_937906475.1 uncultured bacterium | reverse complement strand
CGAATCCACCGAGCCACCAAGATGCCGGCAAGCATCGTCGTGATGGCCATGGTGAGAACGCGAGTCCAGCCTACGCCAACTAGGCTTCTTGATCCGCAAGGTAGCCGGGCACGTGCTTGCACCAATCAGGGCCCAAGGCCCCTTCTGGAACGCTGCGGCTTGCCAGTTCGAGGAATTGGCGATGGCCCGGCATCCAGCGACTGATGCGCATCACCAAGCCACCTGCGTCGTTCACTTGGAAGCGCTGCTGAGTGACTTGGTATTCAGCGCGAACGACATCTTGCCACTTCATCGTGCGCCAGTCGGAGAACAGGTGGCGACAGCGGATGTGATCGTCGGCCAGTTCGAATTGCTCGGTGATCGGGATCAAACTCAGCACCGACACCAGGCCAAGCAAGCAGACGAAGCTCCAGGCGATGCCCAAGAACCAGCTTGGCATGTGCAGGCCGAGCACCAGTGCAATCGCAACTGCGCCAATGCCCGTCGTCAGTGCCAAGACCACGTAGGTCGCTCGGGATGCCGGAGCCGGCCGCAACAACAGCGCCTCGCCAGCAACCCGCTCCGGTAGGGCATCCGCTTGCAGCGCCCACTTCTTAGCCAAACGCGGCACCCAGATCGCACCGACCAATGCTAACCCGAGCACTACGAATGCCTCAGGGCGCAGGAGCAGATCTGAGATGCTGGCAGCGATCACAGCGCTAGTGGTAAAGCATCCAGTAGATCACGACACCGGTGATCGACACGTAGAGCCAGATCGGGGTCGTGATCTTCGCCCACTTCTTGTGCAACTCGCGGCGGTCCTTAAGACCGAGCCAGGCGGTACGCAGAATCAGCGGCACCTGCACGACAGCGAGCACAATGTGCGTGATCAGCAGCACAAAGTAGAACGTGCGGATGCCACCCTCACCTTGATACTTCACCGACTCACACGTGGCGTGGTAGGTCAGGTAGCAGACCAAAAACAGTGCCGAGCAGCCGAGCGCGGACAGCATCAGCTTCTTGTGCAACTCGACGTTGCCGCGCTTGATCGCGATCAAGCCAGAGCAGATGAGAACAAACGCGATGCCATTGAGGATCGCATCAACGTCGGCAAGGAAGCGTAAATCGAAAGCGGCAAGCATGAGATCAGATCGCGTCGCGGGCGCGACGGCGCGTCACCACGAAGGTGCCGAGGGCGAACATGGCGACGGCGAACATGGCCGCTCCTATCAGGCAAACAGTGAACGTCGGGCAACCGGGGGCTTCGCCTTGCAACGCGTGACGCAGTGCGCCGACGCCGTAGGTCATCGGATTGACGTGGCGCACCCAACTGATCAGCCAGTGCGCGTCTTCGATGGGGAAGAACGCGCCCGACATCATCAGCATCGGCATCAAGAACAGCATCATGATGCCGTGGTAGCCGGCGGTGCTGTCCATGACCCACGCGAGCGAGAAGCCGAGTCCAGCCACCGCGATCGATAACAGCGCCAACACACCGAGGGTCGGCAGCACGCGATCCCACGACATGTCGATGCCGGTAAACGGCGCCAACGCCAAGAAGATCGCCGCCAAGCCAAACGATAGCGTGGCACTACCGAGGATCTTGCCGAGTGCGATGGATGAGCGCGGCACCGGCGAGATCAGCACGCCTTGCAGGAAGCCTTCTTTGCGATCCTCGATGACGGTGATCGTCGAGAAGATCGCCGTAAACATCGTGATCATCGCCAGCGTGCCGGTGAAGAAGTAGACGCTGTAATCCATGCCATACGGCTTGAACGAGCCGTAAAGCGCACCGCTGAACATCAGGTAGAAGATGATCGGCTGCATCAGTGAGCCGGTCAGGCGAGAACGATCGCGCATGAAGCGGACCAGTTCGCGATGCCACAGGGCATAGATGGCGCCCTTCATGAGCGCTTCCTCTTCTTGCGGCCTTTCTTCACGTCTGGTTCTGGTGCAGTTACCACGAAGCGCTTGCCGGTGCGGCTTAGGAACACATCTTCCAGTGACGGGTGCGCCAACTGCAGGCGGCGGATGCGATCGCCGAAGCGCGTCATCACCTCGGGCACGAGCTCTTGCACCTTCTCGCCTTCGATGCGAACGGTCTGGTCGATCTGTACCGCGTCGACCTTGAATGCCGTGCGCAGTTCGCCGACCAGCGCCACAGCATCCGGCGTTTCGATTTCGAGAACCTGACCGCCAACCTCTTCCATCAATTCGGCGGGGCGACCGTGGGCGACGACTTGGCCTTCATCGAGCAGCATCAGGCGATCCGCTTCCGCGGCTTCATCCATAAGGTGCGTCGTGAACAGGATCGTCAGACCTTCTTGGGCTCGCAGCACCTGCCACATTTCGCGGCGGGCGGCGGGATCCAAGCCAGTGCTCGCTTCGTCGAGCAGCACCAGGTCAGGCTTAGCCATCAGACACTTGGCGATTTCGACGCGGCGGCGCAGGCCACCAGACAACTCGCCCGTGGCGTCGGCCTTGCGGTCGGTGAGGCTGGCTGCGGCCATCGATTCATCGATGCGCGAGGCGAGTTCTTTGCCACCGAGGTTGAGTAGCATGCCGGCGTAACGAAGGTTCTCGAAGACGGTGAGCTTGCGATCGATAGCAGCCGACTGGAACACGACACCGATGCGGCGACGGATTGCAGCGGACTCACGCGCGAGGTCATGCCCCAGCATCGTGATCGAACCCTGTTGCAACGGTACGATCGTCGACAGCAGTTTGAACAACGTCGACTTGCCGGAGCCATTTGGACCAAGGAAGCCGAACAAGCCTCCGGGAGCGACGTCAAACGACACATCTCGCAATGCCTGCCGTTCGCCGTATGCGAACGAAACATCTGAGGCGGACACGGCCGCGTTGGAAGAAGACTTTTCACTCATCGACGCCACATCACCATCGCGATCAGAAGCAGCGGTAGGTAGACGATCGACACGATGAACGTCATGCGCATCGCCACGTCCTTCCGCGTTAGAGCCGCAAACAACACCGGCACGAAGAACAGAATGTTAAGTAGCACCGCGATGACCAGGTATTGCCCTTCGGCCATCTTAGTCATGAACGGCAGCATGCTGGCGATGATCAAGCCACCGACGTAAAGCAGCATCGTAATGCCGGTGCGGTGACCGCTTGGATCAACAACCGGCAGCATCTGCATGCCAGCGCGCGCATAGTCTTCGCGGTATCGCCAAGCGATCGCAAGGAAGTGCGGGATCTGCCAGCAGAACATGATCGCAAACAACACCAACTGTGGCAGCGCAAAGCCTACGACTGCGGCATGACCAACGACCGGTGGCAATGCGCCGGGGATCGCTCCGACCAGCGTGTTGAGCGGCGTGCGCGTCTTCATCGGCGTATAGACGAGCACGTAGCTGATGACGATCAGTGCGCACAAGGAAGCGGCGGCCCAATTGAGGTCGCCGATCGCACGCGAACCATCACCACGCAGCGGCGCGGCGCCGAATAGCACCAGCAACACGCCGACCACCGACATGACCACACCGAACCACAACACGTTCTTTGGTGTCAAGCGCCCCGTCGGCAGCGGCCGATCCTGGGTGCGATGCATCAATGGATCGAGATGCCGTTCGCGATACATGTTGAGCGCGGCCGCGCCGATCGCCGCCAAAAACGTGCCCACCGTCGTCCCGACCAACAAGTCCCACGGCGGACTCGACGTGCGCGACGGCCACGCCATATAGGCGCCGGCGACGACAGCGAACACCGCCATCATCGATAGCCGCGGCTTGCCGAGTTCCCAATAGGCGCGCAGGGTGCCGCGATGGCTCGACGTCATGCTTGGCGACGTCATGAGATCTTGACAGCGCGGGTGGCGCGGAAGACGTGCGCCGCGAGCGCGGCCATCAACACGGTCAGCAGAGCGCCCATCAGAACGTGCACAGAGATCACCGTCGCGGAGCCAAGGTTGGCCACGTTTTCAGGAGTCTTGCCAGCGGAATTGCGAATCGCCAAGGCCACGAAGCCTAGTGCAATTTGCGCGATCAGCAGCAACACGATTGAGCGGGCGAGGCCACGAATACCGGGAGTGTCCGACAGCTTGCCAATCGAGAAAGCCGTCGCGATCACACCAACCAAGAACACGATGAACGAGTGGCCGACGTGCGTCCACAAAGCGTGCGGGCTATTGGTGTGGCGCGCGACGGCGCCGAGCACGGTCTGGAGGACCACGATGAACAAGGCCCCCATCACCAACATGCGGCCACTACCGGGCGCAACGCCCGGCGCAGGCGGAGTCGCGCGGTAGCGGTCCGACAACTGGTAGGTCACCCAGACGAAAGTTGCCAAGGTCAGTTGCGCCAACGTGCCGTGCGTGACCGACGTGGCCGCCGGCAAGCCCTCGAGAACGCCAACCCCCCCAATGATGCCCTGGGTCAGGATCAGACAACCACCGAACCATGCCGTGGCCCGGGCCTTCGCATCGCCGAGTCCCTTGATCTGCAACCAGAGGGCCAGCGCCAGCGACAGCAGGCCAGCAAGCGACGCAAACAGGCGATGAAAGTGTTCGAGGAAGCCCGGCAGCGTCGTGTAACTGCTCTCCGGCATTAATTGGCCGTCCGACAGCGGCCAGTCGGCAAATGCCAGACCGGAACCCGTGCTCGTGGTCAGGGCTCCCCACAGGATCGTGACCGCAGTCACGATGACCATTGCAAGCGCCAGCCGGAACGGCCCCTTGGTGGAACGTTCGGTCGGGAGAGGCTGGGCGTTAGTGATACTCATGGGCTGGATCAGTCCATGAGAATGCCCCCTAGGGGCGCGATTTTCAGCGACCGAGAACGCGAGTTGCCGGCATCGAAGTCTTCGAAGTCTCGAAGGCCTCCCACATCGGGCGCTCACTGTCGCTCAGCTTGCTCGAATCGACGGTGCGATCGATCGCCTTCTCAGGGCTTTTCTGGGCCATGGCGAGCAGGTTTTCGGTCTCTAAGTCCTTGCCGGTGGCCAGCGAGATCGCCGACTGCAGGTATCCGATCGCCGCCTGGGGCTCACCCATGCGCAGCAGACAGACACCGAGGTTCTTGTGGGCGGCCTGGGTCGCAGCCTTCGGCACGCCGGCGCCGGGCGCCAGAGACAGCTCAGAGATGGCGCGCTGCCAGAGACGTTGCTCCATCAGACCAACGCCTCGGTGCAGGTGTGTCAGGACCGCCGTGTCGAGCTTCTCGCCCAGCACTTCGAAGCTGAGCACTTCGATCCACGGGATGTCCTGGAACGTGTTCCGAACCACCGCCGTGCAACGAATGCGGGTGTAGAGACCCATCGTGTAGAGCGTTTCCAACTGGGTGTTGGACTTGCTCAGGAAGAGCATGCCGAACACGTCGTTGTAGTGCTTCTCTTGCCACAGCTTCTGGTCGTCAGCCCAACCGTAGAAGTTGGTGTATTCCGTCGGTGTGAACTGCGTGAAGAACGGATTCGAGATCCGGCCCAACGACGCAAACTGCACGACGAACTGCACCTTCACATTCTGATAGGCGTCGGGGTTCGCGCGCATGGCGCTCAGGTTGGTACGAACCGCAGGCCCGAAATTACTCTGTGCGGGCAGTACCGAGACACCGAGGAGGAAAGAAACAAGCAGCGCAGATCTCATGGCGATTCCGTCTTTCTATATGGATCGATTGGATACGGCGGTCACACGGTGATCCGCTCCATCAGCTTTCGCAGAGCCTCATCCATCAACTTTTCCGGAACGTCGTCGACCGACTTAGCAAGGACACGCAGTCGCATGATGCGCTGCTCCTTGGTGAGATCGCCGCCCATTAGATCTTGGACGATTCGATCGATGTCAGCCTTCGACGTGGTCAAGTTGAATAGAACCTGGATGCGTTTGGTGCGCAGTTACCTACGCGAGACAGCTATCGGACCGTCGTGCCGGTTGGCTTGACGCCTCATTGCACACAGTCCCAAAGAGGACCTCCTGGGCGGCCACTTTCGACTGTGGTGTAAACCACCAACATCACCGAGAAATCGACCGACTGCTTCAGAATCCAACGATCGCATGGGCACTTCGACACCCAGAGCCAAACTCGATGACATCCGCAACAGCCTCTCGTCTATCTGAGTGATCTCTACACCGACACTTCGCCGTACGGATTCTTGTTTAGACTCGGCGGCCAAGCGCTCGCCGGTGCCGAAGTCACGATGGCGCTGATCGCTACGCAATCGAACTCATAGACGAACTCGACGCTGACGGTCCGCGACCAGGTCAGTTCGGGCGTGTATGGCCGCTAACGAACGCTCTTCGTATCGTCGTCGGCCAGTAAGCAGGCTCGGCTAGGACTAGTTGCCTTTCGCGCGTTCTTTCGCGCGGCGCTTGTACACCGCAGCCGGCGCATCACCTTCGCGCCAGAGCATCGCTACGACGCTGGTGCCCCACTCGCGCAGGTCGACGTCGAGGTTGCTATCGAAGTCATCTTCGTCGAGCACGCCACGCTCGAAGTGAAACAACACGCAGCCCTTGTCGGCGGTGCGATCGAGCAGGCGACGCGCTCGCGCCATCGACTTGACCGGGTCTTCGGCGACCATCGAGTAGGGCGGGTCCAAGAAAATGATGTCGGGGGCGATCTCAACTTCGGCGCCACCATCGGTCTCGGCATCCACATCAGCATCGGCATCGGCATCCTCGTCGCGGGCCGCGCCAAACAGCGATCGGTGCATCACCGGTGGGTCCCAAGCGTCGGCCTTAATCACTACCCCGCGCTCGAAGGCTTCGTCGCCCAACGACTGCAAGTTGTTGCGCAGGATACCGATGGCCTTACCGTTCTTCTCGACGAACAAGACCCTGGCGGCACCGCGCGAAAGCGATTCCATGCCGGAAGATCCAGTTCCAGCGAAAAGGTCCCATACGAAAGCGCCGTCAACCTGATCTCCCAGGATGTTGAAGAGCGCCTCACGCACTTGCCCAAGGAGGGGTCGAGTTCCCAAGCCGCGAACCGTCTTGAGGGTCCGACCACCAAAATCACCGCCAATGATGCGCAAGCTCATGTTTGCGCCAAGATGGTGGCAGGCAGATCGCCTCGGTGCAACTACGACACGCCCCCGGAACAGACGATAATAAGAACGCTGTGGAACCAGGCTCCCCTCTACTGACGCTGAGACTCGGCAATTCGGGCCACGCCCTCGATCCCGGTCGAGACTATTTCCTCGGTAACGCCGACGATTGTGACCTTCGCATTGCGGAGGCAGAGCCATTCCACGTCCGCATCTCGGTAACCGCGGAGAGGGTCACGTTCGAGGATCTGAGCGAAATGGCCGGGGTTCTTCACAACGAAGAAAAGGTCAGCTCCGGAGAATTACAGCCCGGAGATCGGCTCGGGATCGCCGGTGAGCTAATCGTCGTCATGGTCGACGATGGCAATGCGGTCGTGGTCCCGATCCCCGCACTGCGCCTGGCCGCCAAGGATTACCGTTTCAAAAAGGTGCGGTTGGCGGCCGCCCGGCCGTGGCGCCAAGACAGATCCTTCGCGCAGCAGATGTCGACAGAACTGCGCCGCGCGCCGTGGCTGATGGTCTCGCTGGTGCTGCACTTGCTGCTGATGCTGTTTCTGTTTTGGATCACGCAAGCCCAGCAGACCGATGAGCAGCGCTTAGCGACACTCAGTCTCAGCCTCACGGCTAACGACCCGAAGGGCGATCGCGCGCCCGCGCCGCCACAAGTCACCTCGGAACCCGAGTCCGATGAGTTGCCAGACGATCCGGAGTTCCTAATCGACGAGGAGCGGGTCCCGATCACCGAAAGACCGAACCACGAGAAGCAGCAACTGACCGAGAACCCGACCCTCGTGACGCGCAAGCAAGCGAGGAACAGCGGCGGCGATGTCAACAACGGTGCAATCGGCATCGGCTCCGGCAGTTTCAAGGAGCAGGTCGAGGCCCTGCAGCAGACCGGGCTCGAGATCATGTTCGTCTTTGACAGCACAGGCTCGATGACCCGTACGATTCTCGACACCAAGTCGACGATCATTCAGATGCTCGATGTCCTGCGCACGCTAGTGCCAGACGCACGCATTGGCCTAGTGACCTACCGCGATCGCGGTCCCCGCGAGGAATACCGCGTGCGCCAGGTCCCGCTCGACATCGACTACTGGCGTGCAACCAACTTCGTGCAATTCATCGTTGCCGAAGGCGGCGGCGATCTTCGCGAAGATGTGCGGGCCGGATTGAACTCAGCCTTCAAGCAAAATTGGCGGCACAGCGCCCGCCGCGTCGTGGTGCTGGCTGGCGACGCGCCAGCGCATACCAACGACTTCAAAAAACTGCTGGCCGAGGTGAAGCGTTTCACGCTCAACCGCCGATCGTTCGTGCACACGTTGATCACGAGCCCTGATCGCGCTAGCGCCGCCACCCGGGACCACTTCGAGAAGATTGCCAAGGCTGGCCACGGCACCTGTGAGCCGATCGAGAACCACGACCGCATCCTGCAACGGGTCCTGGCGCTCGCGTTTGGCACGCAATTCGAGAACGACCTGAAACGGGTGATCGCCCAAGTCGACAAGGAACGATCCCGCGTCGACGTGAAATCGCTGCAACTGGTCCGCCATGGCGGCCGTGAGTTGCGCCAGGCACTGCGCCAACGACCGGTGCCGACGGCGCTGTGGAATGCGCTGGTTAAGCGGCCCCAACGCGCCACCGTCAACATGCTGCTCGATCTGCTCGCGGACGAGCACACGCCTTCCCACACCCGCAACGCCAGCGCGGCGGCTCTGCAGCAAATTTTTGAATTGGCGATGCCACCGATCGATACGCAGGCCAACGAGGCGCCTCCGCGCCACCGCATCGGCCGGTTACGCAAGCTAGCCGACAAGTTTCCGAACTAACTGCGGCCGCCTGCGAGCATCGCTCGGACCGGACGCGCTACGTAGCTGGCTTCCAAGACGATTGGCGGATGCTATTGTCATTCGACCTGTGACCTCCAATTTTCCAGACCGCCTAGGCAGGCCGCTCCGCAACCTGCGCTTGTCCGTGACGGACCGCTGCAACCTGCGATGCCAGTATTGCATGCCGGAAGATGAGTATGTCTGGCTGCCCAAGGACGACGTGCTGTCGTTCGAAGAGATCACCCGGGTCGTCGACCAGTTCGTCACACTCGGAGTCGACAAGGTGCGACTCACTGGTGGCGAGCCACTGTTGCGTTCGCAGTTGCCGGTGCTGATCAAGATGCTGGCCGAGCGGCCGCAACTTCGCGACATCGCGATGACGACCAACGGGGTGCTGTTGCCAAAGCACGCACAAGACCTGAAGGACGCCGGCCTGCACCGCCTAACGGTCAGCCTCGACACGATCGATCCGGAGACGTTCTCGATGATGACGCGGCGCGACGATCTCGAACGCGTCTTCGAAGGCTTGCGCGTGGCGCGGGAAGTCGGCTTCGAGAACACCAAGATCGACACCGTCGCGATCAACGGCGTCAACGACGGGGAGTTCGTCGAACTCATCGAGTTCGCCCGTTCCGCCTCGGCCGAACTGCGTTTCATTGAATACATGGACGTTGGCGGTGCGACCCGCTGGCGCATGGATCGCGTCGTCACGCGCGACCGCATCCTCGAAATTCTGTCAGCCAAGTACGGCTCGATTACCGAGGTGGCGCGTGTTGATGCGGCGCCAGCCGACCGCTTTGCCCTGCCCGACGGCACGACTTTCGGCATCATCAGTTCCGTCACCCAGCCCTTCTGCGCAACTTGCGACCGCGCGCGCCTGACCGCGGACGGCATGTGGTTCACGTGCCTCTACGCGGAAAAGGGCACAGACCTGCGGCAACTCATTCGCAGCGGCATGAGTGATGAAGCGCTGCGGAACAGGCTGATCGAGGTTTGGACTGATCGTTCGGACCGCGGTGCCGAAGTGCGTGCGGGCATGACCGACCGCGCGCCGCTCGCCGAACCAGCTAACCTCCGCGACAATCCGCATCTCGAGATGCACACGCGCGGTGGCTAAACGAACGCGCCACATGCCGCTCGCACCGATCCAGTGAGAAGATTTGCAGCCTCGCCATCGGCTCGCTGACTGCTAACCTGCCGCTCAATGATGACTGCTGCCGCCAAACCCTGCGCCATGCTTGCGGCACTTTTGCTCACGCTCACCAGTTGCGCCACGCGGTCGCTCGAACACACTTACCCGACCCTCATCTCCCCGCGCACGATCACCACGAACGGCGACACGATCGCGCCGGAAGGAAGTTCTTCGAAGGGCTGGATCGACCACGCCTCTTCGCCGCCAGACGACTTCGTGCAAATGTGGACACGCGACTCGCTCCATGCTCGTGGCGTCGCGCTGCACCCATACTTCCTCGTCTACGACCACAACAGCAACATCTGGGAGCAGTGGGAAATCTGGGCCGGCAGCCAATGGGGCTATTACCTCAACAGATCCGCCAAGCAGCGCCGCTACTCGGATGGCCGCAAGACAGAGACCGTCGAATCGATACGCCGCCAACTCGGCTGTGTGCGCAGCTTCTCACCGATCACCTACATCAACGAGTCTTCGAACGAGTACTTACTGAGTGAATGGAGCGGCGACGATGCACGCCGCCTGATCGAAGTCATGCGTCAACCGGAGACGTATCCCGAGCACAGCACCTACGTGATGTGGCCCGGCCCCAACAGCAACAGCTACGCACGCTGGGTGCTCGAACAAGCAGGCGTTAGCGCCGACCTACACCCGAGGATGATCGGCAAGGATTGGCATGGCCCACTTGGCTTTGGTGTCGGCCTGACGCCGACGCGCACCGGGGTGCACCTGGACTTGCTAACGCTCGGCGCCGCCATCGGCATCAAGGACGGCATCGAACTACACCTACTCGGCTTCACGTTCGGCATCGACCTGTGGCCGCCCGCCATCAAGACGCCAATGGGTCGCTTGGGCATGCCGGAGTAGCGGCACCTCGCGCTACCAGCAACAACAGCGTTAGCAAGGCGTCGGGACTAAGCACCAACCCGTCGCTCGCTCACGGTGTCAGCTAGTTTCGCAAGAAGTAGAGCCGCGACTGTTCGTCACCGCGGCGCCGATCGCCACCGCCATCACTCGCGAGAAGATAGGTGCGGTCGCCCATCGTGAGCACTCGATCCTGCCGATTGAGCTTCGTCGAGAACGGCAACGCGAACTCTTCTTGAACAACCGATCCATCGGGTTCGATCAGCATCGCGCGCAACGACGCATCGCCGCCGGTCTTCTCCCACAGCACGAGGATGTTGCCATCGTCGCGCGCGACAAGCAGCGGTGCGTGGGCGCCCTCTCCCGCCGCATATTTGGTCAGCCACGTCACACCCACAACCCGCTGCTTGTGCCAGCGGCCGGAGAAGTCGAAGTAGCCGCCGGTCTCGACAACGGGCTTTCGCGGCAACGATGCCATCAACGCGTCGCCGATCTCACTGCCGCCTGGCGCCCGACCAAAGTTCTTAACAACGTGCACTAGCGCGAGATTGCGCGGATCATCGCAGCCACGAAACGCGCGACTGTTATCCAGCACGCGGCCATCGACTCCCTGATCCGTCGCGAACACAATCGAGTACGAACGCTTGTTCTCGACAAGCCCGCCAAGCTCGGTATAGACAGCGTTATCGTTCGACCACTTGTAGAACGTCCGGCCACTGCTACTGATCTCGCCGTAGACCGGGTAGCCACCCTTGGCGCGCGTCGAATGCTGCGTCTTGAACGTGAACACCAACCGCGACGTGCGCTTCGCTTTGTCGAACTCGTGCAGATGCACACCGCGTGGGTAGTTGTCGCCCAGATCCAACGCGACGAAGTTGCCCTTCTTGTTGACCGTCAGAAAGTTCGCCATCGAGTGACCGCTCGTCTGGCCATGGTGATGCGTCAACTCCAAGTCCTTGGCGGAGAACGTCAACGCAATCGCACCCTGATGCCGCAGGCCATCGCCACTCTTGTGCATGCGCCGCGGCAACATCACACCGATCGTGCCCTTGCTGTGGCGCAGACTCGCGCTGCGCAACACTCCCGAACTGAAGTCGTAGATATTGACACCGCGCTTCGAGACATCCAACGCTCGCTGAATAGGGCCAGAGCCATCGAACCGCGCCTTATGCATCACGGCCGCCACTTCGAAGTCCTCCGTACGGTTGCGCGGCGCGTCCTGAATCGTCAGGTAGTAGACGTTGCCCACATCGTCGGTCGTCCCACCGGCCAGTCGCATGCCAGCAGCGGCCGTCAGTTCGTAGGTCTCATGCGAACGCAAATTCGAGTCAATCCACGTGACGGCGATCGAGCCTGTCTGCGAATCTTGCCACAGCACACCGACGCGCTTCTTCTTTGCATGCTCGACTAAGATCTGACGCCCCGAACCGGTGACCACGTCGGCGAGGTCGTAGCAGTAGAAGTCGAACCCGCGATCCGAGACACCTTTGCCGTTATTGGCATGCATCCACGAACGCGTGCGGAGCCAACCAACTGTTGCCAGATCCTCAGTCAAATCGGCAACAGAATCTTCTCCGACCTCATTGCGAAGCTCGCCAACTGGCTCATCCGCCGTCAACGCATAACTCGCGATGCACCCCGTCTCGCTGCCGCCCGCCGTCACCTCGGCGGCAGTCAACCCGCGACCCCAAACCCGCACGCCACCAATGCAGCCATCGAACCGGGTCGACCGGCGCGCCTTCGGGGAGTTGACTGGCCCGATCTTCAATGCGTGTTTTGACGTCGCAAGCGGCGCGAAGCCTTTGGCTTCTTTCTGCGCCAACTGCCGGCCGTCAACGTAAACGCACATCGTCAAGCCATCCCACGTCGCCGTTGCTCGATGCCAACGCCCATCGAACCACTTGCCAAGCCCGGCGACACTCTGCGACTGACCCGCCGCGTTGTGCAGAGTGAAGTTAAGACTGTTGCTCGCCGACAACGCGAGTGTGAACAACCCCCGGTCTTCGTCCTTCTTCTGCTCCGCCCCGATCGCCAACAACGACACGGAACTTCGCAATCGCTCGGCACCTCGAAACCAGCACTCAAGCGTCAATCCCTGATCGGGGGCCGGCAACTTCGGCTGCTCAAGGATGACGTTGCCACCGTGACCGAAGTAGAGATGGAAGCCATTCTGCGCGACCACCGAGGTGGCGAGACTGACAAGCAGAATAAGTCGTGCGAGGAACTGCATGGGTCGAAGGGGGCTGAGCGACTCTACTCGCTCAAGCCCCACTGAGGCCCCTTACTTGCCGGCCGGCGCATGGCCGTCCGGCAAGCTGCCGGGCTGCTCTTTGGAATCGCCATCCTTGCGCAACGGCTGCACGTCCAACGCATACATGCCACGGCCGTGCGTCGCGATCACCGCAACATCATCGCGT
This sequence comes from uncultured bacterium, assembly GCA_937906475.1. Classification (GTDB taxonomy): domain Bacteria; phylum Planctomycetota; class UBA1135; order UBA1135; family UBA2386. The sequence continues at coordinate 53,535 of CALCZA010000046.1, read as the reverse complement.
GGATGAATGATCAAGTCGTGCACCGGAGTGCTCGGCAAGCCAGCGCCCAAAACGTCCCAGGTCTTCGCGCCATCGGTGCTGACATAGACACCATGATCGGTACCTACGTAGAGGATGTTGGCATCCTTCGGATCTTCACGCACCACATTGATCGGGCCGCCAGGAATGCCCTTGGAGATGTCCTGCCAAGTCGAGCCGTTGTCGCTTGAGCGCCACAGGTAGGCGGCGAAGTCATCATTGCGCTTGCCGTTCTGCGCAAGATAGATCGTGCCCTTCATGAATCGTGAAGCCTCGATGCGCGAGATCCAACGATGCGGCGCCAGACCAGCCGTGATCTCTTCCCATTTGTTGCCACCGTCAAACGTGCGGTGCACGCGACCGTCATCCGTGCCAACAAACAGGTGCCCGAACTGTTGATGCGACTCGGCGATCGAGAAGATCGTTTGGTACGGGATGTCACCAAGCTTCTCCGGCTCCGCGTAGCTGAGGTCGGGACTGATGCGCTGCCACTCATCACCGCGATCCATAGAGCGGAACAAGTGGTTCATGCCGTGGTAGATGATGCGCGGGTTGTGCGGCGAAATAATGAACGGTGCCAACCACTGCCCGCGCAACTTTGGCTCGCCTTCACGATCCTTCGGCTTGATCGCAGTGCGCTTCCGGGTCGTCATGTCGGTGCGCGAGATATTGCCGTAGAAGCCCTCGGAATAGAGCGTGTTGCTATCACTCGGATCGACCACGTGCGTCGACGCTTCACCACCGGGCGCGCTCTTCCAATCGCTACCGGAGATGCGGTTCTTCTTGCGATCGATCGTGACGGTGCCGCGACGGCTACCGTGATCTTGGATCGAACCGTAGACGTGGAACGGGGAGTCCGAGTCAAAGCCAACGTTGTAAAACTGCACCGCCGGCAAGTTCTCTCGCGTCGTGCGCCACTTCTTGCCACCGTCGTAAGAAATTGCCGCGCCGCCATCGTTGCCGTTGATCAGGTAACTCGTGTTGGCCGGATCGATCCACAAAGCGTGATGATCGCCATGCATACCGCGCAGGCGTCGGAACGTGGCGCCACTGTCATTAGAGACGTTGAGCGCCAACCCCATAATGTAGACCGTGTCGGGGTCGACGGGATCCGCGCGTACCTGCCCAAACACCCAACCGTAGGTCGAACACGCGCCACGCATGTAGCGATCCGACTTACTGGTCTTGCGCCAAGTCACGCCGTCATCGTCGGAACGATAGACCTGAGCGCCTTCGATGGTCTTCTTGCGCGCACGGCCATAGGAATCCTCGCCCTTCGGCGACTCGCCCTTCGCAACCTCGTAGCAATCAACGAACGCATAGAGCGTCGAAGGTTGCGCCTGGCACAGGTCGATCCCGATGCGACCACGAACTTCGGCACCGGGAAGACCCTGGTTGATCGGCTTCCACGTATCGCCACCATCGACACTCTTCCAGATATCGCTCTTGTCATAGCCCTCTTCAATACGCGGATCGCTCCAGTGCCTGCGAATACGCTGCCACGTCGCCGCGTAGAGCACATCTGGGTCCTCCGGATTGATCACCAGATCGACGGCACCAGTACGCTCGTTGATGAACAAAACACGCTGCCAACTCTCACCACCGTCGGTCGTCTTGTAGACACCGCGCTCGGGATTATCGGTCCATTCGTGGCCACCCGCTGCGACGTAGATGGTGTTTGAATCCTTCGGATGCACAACGATACGAGCAATGGTATGCGTGCCACCAAGGCCACGGTGTTGCCACGTCTTGCCGCCGTCTTCGGTCTTGTAGAGACCACAACCGGCAGTCGAACTGCGGAAAATGTTGGCTTCGCCGGTGCCTACCCACAGCACATCTGGATTGGATGGATCCAACGCGATATCTCCGATCGACGTGCTGGCCTCTTGATCAAAGATCGGCTCCCACGTCGTACCTTCGTTGTCGGAGCGCCACACGCCCCCCGTCGCCGTCGCGCCATAGATCGTATAGGTGCGACCGCGTGGTGTCGGCACGGCTAGGTCGGTGATCCGACCACTGACATTGTCCGGACCAAGGAAGTGCCACGGCATGTCCTGGTGCGGCGTCGATGCCCGCATGCGCTTGTGCTCTTCGAACCATGCTAGGCGGCGTGCCGGATCCGTAGATCCAGACTGGTCGGCCACTCCCCCGGTGATAGCAAGCTTGGCTTCCGAGCGATTGATCTGCTCAGTGAGTTTGCTAATGCGCGCCTCCTCGCCTCCAGATTGACTACAGAGTGGCGAACTACCGACCAACAAGGCAATGCTCGTGGTCAAGGTAACGGACAGAACAGGACGATACGTGGACACAGCGATCTCCGAGTGGCTCGAGGGGATTGGACCGCTGAACAGTAACCGCAACAATCGAAAATCCACCCTCTGTGCACCATATGGGATTTGCACCATTTGCTCGGGGCCAAGGGCATGTCGCGCACAGCAGACAAGCTCGTGACACATGCGACACAGGCCGCGACCTGACAGGCTTCAAGGCTTGGAATAGCCTACGAGACCGACCCCAACCCATCGAGTCCACGCCTTCGCACCCGTTCGCCACCCAACCCGTTCGCCACCCAACCCGCTAGCCATGCATCGCTCCAACTCTCCGGCCAGTGCTCCGCGTTCTGCCTACGCAAACCGACTGACTCTCCTGTCCATCGTTTCGACGGTGCTGCTGCTGTTGCTCGCACCAGCCGCACAGGCACAGGAGGTCAGCGAACGCATCCCGCTCAACAAGGCGAACTACAAACAGGCGAACAAGTTCTCGTCGTCGTTCCTGCGCAAGTTCACCTACGACTCGTCGGTTAGCGCTAGTTGGATTCCGGATTCCGAGACGCTTTGGTACGCGTTCCGCACTAGTGAAGGCCGCCGCTACTGGTTGGTCGATCCGGTCGCCAAGACCAAGGTACCGCTGTTCGATCACGAACTCTTGGCGGCGCTGCTTAGCGAAGCCTGCAAGATGCCGATCGACGAAGAAACGATCTCGCTGAGCAGCGTCAAATTTGACAAGACTGGCGACGAGATGCAGTTCTCCGTCAAGGGCATGAACTTCGTCTACACGCGCTCAAGCGCGAAACTAGAAAAGAAGGCCAAGACGAAGAAGAGCGACAGCTCGGCTACGCCATCTTCGTCTCGACGCCAACGTGGCCGCGGTCGCTCGCAATCGACGAGCACTAAGAAGAAGGAACTGACCGAAGCCGAGAAGAAGAAGGCGACCGAGAAACGCGAGAAGGCCCTGCTGTCGCAATGGCGTGGCGCCCTCGAGACCTACGAAAAAGAGCACAAGAAGAAGGACAAGAAGTCCGAGGCAGACAAGACAGAAGACCAGGACAAGGACAAGGAAGAAGAGAAGGTCGATCCGCGAGCAGTCGCGCAAGCGAAACGCGGCCACCGCTCATCGTTCTCGCCCAACCTCGAGCTATATGTGCTATCGAGGAAGAACAACCTCTACATCGTCGAACGCACCGGGGAACTACAAGATCTAGCCAAGGTGAAGAGCGACAAGCCGAAAGCAGAGGACGATGCGAAGGCGGTCGAAGGCGACTCAAAGAAGAAGGAAGACACCAAGGTGAAGGACACCAAGGTGAGGTCCATCAAAGCCAAGGCCACCAAGGCGAAGGACACCAAAGCGAAGGACACCAAAGCGAAAGACACCAAAGCGAAGGACACCAAAGCGAAAGACACCAAGGCGAAGGACACCAAGGCGAAGGCCACCAACGTGAGGTCCACCAAAGCGAAGAAGAAGAAGCCGGCGAAGAAGGCCGACGAGAAGGAAGCCCTGCGCTTCCCGTTCGCCGAAACCGCAGCCAAGCAACTGACCACGGACGGCCAAAAAGACTACTCCTACGGCGGCAACGACGAGGATGACTGGAGCACGCCGACGTCCGTCAATTGGTCGCTCGATTCGAGCGCGTTCTACGTCACGCGCACGGACTCACGTGACGTCGCTGAGCTGTTCCTCGTCAACTCACTAAGCGAGCCGCGCCCGACGCTGCAGCAATACAAGTACTCGATGCCTGGCGAGAACAACGTGCGTCACAGCGAGCTGATGATGTTCCAACGCAAGACTGGCAAGATGGTGCGCCTGAAGCCGAAGTGGAAGGACGAGAGCTACGTCGACCTGCGCTGGATGAAAAACGGTGAACTGCGCGTCATGCGTCGCGACCGCTTGGTTCGCAACATCGAGTATGGCATCGTCGATCCCGAAACCGGTGACTTCAAGGTGCTGTTCTCCGAGAGCCTTGAGAAGGCTGGTATGGTGACGCAACGCCTGCGTTACCTCGATGATCGCAACGAGATGATCTGGTGGTCCGAGCGCAGCGGCTGGGGTCACTACTACCTCTACGACACCAACGGCACGCTGAAAAACGCGATCACCCGTGGTCGCTTCCGCGCCAGCAGCATCATCGACATCGATGAAGAGAAGGGACTGATGTGGTTCCGTGGCAACGGTCGCGAGAAACGCGAGAACGTCTACTACGAGCACCTCTATCGAGTGCGCTTGGACGGCGGCGATCTAACCTTGCTCGACGCAGGCGACGCCAGCCATCGTTCGCAACTATCGAAGTCGCGAAAATTTATCGTCGATAACTGCTCGCGCACCGACAAGGCACCCGTTTCCGTGCTTCGCGATGCCGAAGGCAACCTAGTGATGCCGCTCGAAGAGTCGGACACGAGGCAGCTAGAGCAGCTTGGCTGGAGCGCACCGGAGCGCTTCGTCGTCAAGGCGGCGGATGGCACCACCGACCTCTACGGCAACATGTGGAAGCCGTTCGACTTCGACGAGACCAAGAAGTACCCGCTGATCGTGCACGTCTACCCCGGCCCACAAACCGAAGGTGTGACGCACACGTTCTCAGCGACGCACCGGCTACAGGAGCTGGCGCAGGTTGGCTTCATCGTCATCCAGGTTGGCCACCGAGGTGGCACGCCGACACGATCAAAGGCCTACGGCAGCTACGGCTACTTCAACATGCGCGACTATCCCCTCGAGGATAAGAAGACCGCGATCGAGCAACTGGCCGCACGCCACGAATTCATCGACATCGAACGCATCGGCATGTTCGGCCACTCCGGCGGCGGGTTCCTAACCGCCACCGCGCTACTGAAGCCGCCCTACAACCGGTTCTTCAAGGTTGGCGTGTCGACGGCCGGCAACCACGACAACAACATCTACAACAACTCCTGGTCGGAGCGTTACCACGGCCTCAAGAAGGCCAAGGCGAAAGACAGCGAGAAGACCACCGACAAGGAAGGCACCGAAAAAGACGGGACTAAGAAAGCCGTGAAGAAGACCGACAAGAAGGTCGCTGATACCAAAGCCAAGAAGAAGGGCGGCACCGTCGCAGATGCCAAAGCCAAGCAAGGCCAGAAGGGCGACAAGAAGAAGAAGACCGAGAAGGTCAACGAGAACGACGCCGTCGAGAAGAAGACCAAGTTCGACATCAAGGTCGCAACGACTTGGGAGCTCGCTGAGAACCTCGAGGGCAAGCTGCTGCTCGTGCACGGCGAAATCGACAACAACGTGCATCCCGCTGGCACCATGCGACTGGTCAATGCGCTGATCAAAGCCAACAAGCGCTTCGACATGCTGATCATTCCCGGTGCTCGCCACAGCTTCGGCGCGGCGAACGAATACATGAAGCATCGCACGTGGGAATACTTCGCCGAGCACCTGCTTGGTGACCGTCAAGCCGGCTCCAACGTCGGCGACAAGTCGAAGGCCCACTCGCGCTAGCGCGAGTCTGCTTTGCGGCGGCGAGCCCCTATCGCCGCCGCGCACCCACCATAGCAATCGAACACAACGCGCAGATCACTGTGCCGTTGGCTGCACGCGCAGGCGATCAGCAAGCATGTGGCAGCTGACGACCACGGTGATAATCGCCGCCGCTGGGAAGAACCACAGGTGCCAGGCACCGATCGCTGCCTGCTCGCTGCCCTGACGCAGCATCGTGCCCCACGAGCTTTGCGCGTTCGGGCCGACGCCGAGGAAAGACAGGGTCGATTCCGCCACGATCGCGGACGCCATACAGAACGCTGCAGTCACACCAATGGCACTGATGGTCTGCGGCATCAAGTGACGCACTAGAATGCGCCAGGTCGAGATTCCGAGGCCACGCGCAACGAGCACAAAGTCGCGTTCGCGCAGTGACAGCATCTCGCCGCGCACAATGCGCGCGAAGCTGATCCAGAAGCGCAGCACCATGACGGTGATCAGCGCGAACCACGAACTCCCGAAGAACGCCGACGCGAACAACAAGAACAGCAAAGTTGGGAAGCACAGGAACACATCGATGAATCGCTGCACGACCACATCGACGATGCCGCGAGCAAAGCCGGCCCACGCACCAAGCAGCGTGCCGATCAGTGCAGCCATCAACACCGACGGCAGCCCGAGGCACACCGCAGTCGCGGCCCCATGCACAACACGCGCCAAGACATCGCGGCCGGTGTCGTCGTTGCCAAACGGATGCGCCCACGATGGCTCGCTGTAAAATAGTGCGGCATCCGTCTCCAGTGGCCCATACGGGCGAGGCGGCATCCAAGCCCAGTCTTCGTCCTGGCTACTCAAACGGGACCACCATTGCTTCCAACTGAGGTCGTGTGGCCCCGGCGGCACATCTCCAACGAGGTCGGCGAACGCCGGGAAGCTGTAACTGCCATCTACCTTGGCAACCAACGGCACATCGTTGGCGATTAACGGCGCGAAGATGCCCACGGTCAGAATCAAGCCGACGAATGTCCACGGCAACCAACCACGCAGTGCGCTCTTCTGTTGCCGCCCCGTCTTCTTGGGCGCAGTTCCGGTCGCGGCCAGTTCGACGCTGTTTGTGCTCGCCTTACTCAATCCGTCAACCTCACACGATTGTCGACGAGACGATGCATCAGATCAGAGATCAACAGCGCCAGTAAGGTCACCGTCGACGTCAACAACACCAGCGCCATCACGATCGCCTGGTCCTGGCCAAGCACGGCGCGGAACGCGAGATGGCCAAGCCCATCGAGCGAGAACAGGTTCTCAACGATGATCGACCCTCCAACCAACAGTGGCAGCAAGCCACCAGTCAGAGTTGCGACGGGCACCGCGCCATGACGCAGCAATCGCCGATTCACCGTCTTTGGTTCGACGCCAAGCGCGCGCAAACTGATCACGAATGGTGCGGCCGACGCACGCGCCACGGCATCGCGAACAAACCTGGTCACCATGACCAGCGGCCCGATGGACATCACGAACACCGGCAGAGCGAGGTGCCAGAGGAAATCGAGCAACTGCCAGAAGAACGCCCACTCGTCGGCGCCGGTCGAACGCAGTCCCCCCGCGGGGAACCACTGCACCCACACGACACTGAAGGTCAGCAACAACAGCGTCGCCATCAAGAACTCGGGCACGCCAATGGCGGCCAGCATCACCGCGGACCAAAAGCGTTCGCGGCGGCGACCGACTCGCCGCCCAAGCCAAACACCGACCGGCAAGCCAAGCAGCAACGCAATCAACAGACTGATGCCACCAAGCAACATCGTCACCGGCAGCGCTTCGGCCAGTCGCCGCCACAGTGCTGCGTGGTCTTCTCCCGGCCCGGCCAAACGCAACGTCAACGCATTGCCCAACCACGCCTTGTAGCGCCGCCACAGCGGCAACGGTTCGCCGGTGACGGGGTCGGCCATGCCAAAGTGCATGCGCAGTTTCCGGATCGATTCGTTGCGATGCGCAACATCGACATACGAGTCTGATTGCCGCGCCTTCATCACTTCGATCTCGGCACGATCGACGGGTGCCAAATCGAGCACAAGGAACGTCACAAACGTGACGCCCAACAGCGTCACGAGCAACCACAGGAGGCGAATCAGGAACCAGCGCCCCATTCGACCTATGCGGACAGGATGACTGACAGAATCGCTCTACGCGTATCCAGCCAGCACTTTAGCGGGTCACTGCCGCGCTGATGCTCGAGTGTCAGGATCGGGATGCCTAGCTTGCGGCCAATCCACGAGCCAAGCGAACCGGGTGTCGGTGCGATGCGATCGGATGGCTTCACGCGGTAGTTCGAACGCTCACTGAACAACTCCGCATGCTTCACAGCCGGACCATCGAAGTTGATGAAGTGATCGTTGCGCCAACTGTGCGCGACGATCACGAGATGTGGCCGTTCGGCGCATACCAGATCATGCAGCACCTTCGCTTCGGGTTGGTCGAGCGGGCGCTCGCCGAAGGACTTGCCGGCTAGGAAGTTTCGCGCCGGGTAGTTGCGGTTGAGATCGATGCCGTTGGCATTGGTGCGTCGATGCAACGCCGTGCCGTCAGGATTCACGTCTTCGAGAATCGTCAGCGTTACCTGACCAAGCGCGCCGGCCACACGCGACAGCGCCAATGGCAACTCGGCCGTCGAAACCGAACCCTCACGCTCGTTGCCGTGGATGCCACCGATCCAGATCACGCGCCTCGGTCCGTTGCCGATGCGACGAATGCGCAGTGGCCGCCCTTGATGGCTGTAGCCAATAACCTGCCACGGGTTGTCCGATGTCGGTCGATAAGACGACGCGTCATCAGTCGGCCCGCCAGCCACCGACTGGTTCACTTTGTCCCACTCGGGATGCAAGGGATGAAAGCCCACGCATCCTGTCAGCAACAGCACCACCGCAAATGCCCACCGCATGAATGGCAACGATACCGAACTTCACCGATCTGGCCATCATGACGATCCACGCGTCGCGCCAGAACGCCGCCTTACCACGCACTGTCCAGCCCTCATCGCCAGCATCGACGCCATCTTCAACCTCACCGGGTTGTTGATCCGGGCGGGTGAACTTTCGGTCCTTGGCCAACACGACTAGCAACATCGACACCGCGGTCATGGTCCTGGGCGGAGCGTTCTTCGACGATGCAGTCCTGGATCGTGGCGGCCATCGTTACCGTCATTCGCTTGCCGCGAGGCATGCTGTAATCCGCCGAGTCGAATGACATAAGGCAATACGAATAAACGAGATGGCGAATCATCTCCGCATTGCCAGGTCGCTAATTTGCTCACCCCAGACAGCGACCCCGCCAGAACGCGTCGCCAATGACCGTAAGACGCCCACCGCTGGCAGCGACTCGCTATCCTCTAGAGCCATTATGAAGGTAGCGACGCAGACCCTGAGGCCACTGGCCATCCTCGCGCTCACGGGCGCAGCTTTGACATCCCATGCGTTCTCGCAAGGCATACAATTCAAAGAACCCGTTCGCATTAGCGCTGGTGACAAGATGCTCGGCATGGGGCGCATGTATCCATCGCCCGCCGCGCACGACCTCAACGGCGACGGCCGTTTCGACATCGTCATCGGCGACCTGCGTGGTCACCTGACCTTCTCGCTACAGAATGCAGACGGCACGTTTGCGAACGAACAGAAGCTCAAGGATGCCAACGGCAAGATCCTCGACTTCGGCAACTGGTGATGCATCGGCATGAGTCCACAGTTCGTGGACTTTAATGATGACGGACACCTCGACATCGTTGTGGGCATCTTCGATGGCTCGCCACACGTCGCATTCGGCGACGGCAAGCATTGGCAGCAACCGCATACGATCCTCGACAAGAATGGCGAGATCATCGTGCTCAATGCGTTCTGGAACTTCGAGGAGAAGAAGTGGGATGCCACAGATCGCTGCAACCCCGAAAGCAACATGCCGACAACGAACGGTAAGCCTGCAGAAGGCCACCTGACTTCGGCAATCGCGATGGACTGGGACTCCGACGGCGACTTCGACCTCGTGCTCGGCGACCACAAGAGCGGCTACGTCTACCTGCGCCGCAACGAAGGCAGCAACCAGAAGCCACAGTTCGCCGCCAAGAACGAAACGGTCATGGCCGGCGGCAAGCCGATGCATGACGCCGGCACCGTAGCGACGATTCGCAGCGTTGACTGGAACGGCGACGGCAAGCTCGATCTGATGGTTTCAGGCATGGGCGACCCCTTTGGCGATGCCACTGGCGGTGGCGTCGCAATCTACTTGAACGAGGGTTCTTCGTTCGGCCAAGCCATCACCCTGATCGAGCCGAGCCCGAAGCCGAAGGTCACGGAGCCAAAGCGCCCCGATGTCGGCCTTCACCCAGAAGCTGTCGATATCGACGGCGATGGCGATCTCGATCTCTTGGTAGGCGGCTATTCACAGTGGACGCCCGCGAGCAAGGGTCTCAGCGAAACAGAGAAGGCCGAACTCAAGGTGTTGCGCAGCGACCTTGCCGCAATCCAAAAAGAGACAGCCGCTCTCTCCGCGATCATCACCGAAGCCCTCGAAGGGCTCGAAGGCGACCCGCGCACCGAGAAGCACACGAAGCTCTACAACGCACAGCGCCCGCAACGCGCGAAGCTAACCACGCACCGCCAGAAGATCCTGCCGCGGATCGAAGAACTCGCCCCGCGAGCAAAGCGCGTCTCGTTCACGTGGGCCTACGAGAACATCACTCCCAGAGAATCGAGCGGCCAGCGCTAGCCCCCAAGCAGAGGCCCGTCCGCCGAACTCTAAACGTCGCGTTGTCGCGGCGCGCAGAGCCATTGCATGAGCGGCACGGCAGCGCAGTAGGCCTTGTCGAGCGCTACCACGAACTTCTGGCCGTGAAGGCTAGGAAGTCGCGATCAAGCCTTGGAACGCCATCGTTACAGCGTCACTCAGATGCCGTGACGGCACGGGTCGTCGGGGTCGATGACGAAGTTGGCGAAGCTCGTAATCCAGGCCGAACCGGTGATTTCGGGCACGATCGCTGGGTATTCTCCGACGGTGGTCTCTGCGACGATACGGGCTTCGAAGCGCGTGCCGAGCACACTCTCGCTATCGAAGCGTTCGCCCTTCTTGAGTTCACCCTTGGCATGCAAGACAGCCAGCTTTGCTGACGTGCCAGTGCCACACGGCGAACGGTCGTAGGCAGTGCCTGGGCAAAGCGTCAGGGCACGCGCACCTTGGTGTTCGCCATCGAGTGGCACGAACAGCTTCACATGGTCGATAATCTCTTCTTCGCCGCTATCGGGATGCACGCCGCGCACGCCGTCGCGAACCATCGCTTCGCGAATTGCGGTCGCCGCCTGCATCAACACCGACAAGTGCGTCTTCTCAACCATCAACCCAAGTTGCTCGGCTTCGACGAACGCAAACCAGTTGCCGCCATAGGCGATGTCCGCCGCGACCTTGCCGAAGCCATGCACATCGACGACGACGCGCTGGCGATACAAGAACGATGGCACGTTGGTGATGGTGACGCTCTTTGGCCGGCCATCGACGACAGCCACACGACACTTCACCAGACCAACCGGTGTATCCATCGCAAGCTCGGTCACCGGCTCGACTGCCGGCACCAACCCCATCGCAACAGCCGTCGTCGCCAGGCCAATCGCGCCGTGGCCACACATACCGAGATAACCCGCGTCGTTAGCAAACACGACGCCAAGGTCAGCGTCGTCGCGCGTCGGCGGCAGCAAGTACGCAAGAATGATCGCATCGTGCCCGCGCGGCTCTAAGACCAGCGAACGACGAATCGAATCGTGCGACCGGCGCAACTCGTCGCGCTTATCGGCCATCGTCGCCCCGCGAATCATCGGCAGGCCACCTGTGATGACGCGCGTCGGCTCGGCAGCGGTATGCGAATCCACCGCTTGGATCACCTGCGAAAACTGCAGCATGCACGCATCATGCCGGCGCGCTCAGGATGTGCGCAGGGTGCTAGGCACAAAAATGCACATCCGCTTGCATGCGAGGATGTGCTTTCTTGTTCTGGCCCGGCACGCGCAGCCGGAGAGATCTTCGGCCGCATTTGGCCTGAGCCGGGGTCCAGTTTGGCAGCAAAAATCGCCACGTGCCCCGGGACAAGAACAGGACCTGACATTGCGGCGTTGAGTAGGAACGTGCCCATCGTCATACTCCTGGCCAAAATGCCTCCCGCACCTGACATCTGGACCTGGATCACGATCCCGGCCATCGGCGGCCTGATCGGCCTAATGACCAACTGGCTGGCTGTGAAGATGATCTTCCGCCCGGTCAAACCGCGCCGCTTCTTGTTCATCAAAATGCAGGGCCTGATCGGGCGCCGTCAGCAGGAACTGGCCAAGGCCATCGGCCACGTCGTCGGCAACCATCTCGTCGAGCACAAGGACGTCATCAAGAGTCTCAACAAACTCGATTTCGGCGGCATCCTCGGTCGCGTTCTCGACACGGGCCTCGGCCCCAAGATCCAAGAACTACGCAGCCTGCCGCTGATCGGTGGCTTCCTGACCGAAGACCGCATTGCCGACATCAAGGCGTCGATCACGCAGAGCATTCTGGACCACCGCGAGACCGTGCTCGATGAAGTCGAGAAGGGCCTAAGCAAGGGACTCGACGTGCCTAAACTCGTGGAAGAGAAGGTCGCGGCGTTCGAAATCCTCAAGCTCGAGAGCCTGATTCTCCAAGTCGCCAACCGCGAACTCCGGGCGATCGTCATGCTCGGCGGAGTTCTCGGCATCATGATTGGTCTGTTGCAAGTTGGCTTCCTCTGGCTGCGTGGCTGAGCGAAGCTAAGTGGAATCGCGCACAAACGCGTTACGCCACCACCGACCCTCGACTAGCAGCTATCGGTACCACCTATGCCCGCCGCCACTAACCCGTTGATCACCCTCGCCATGGCGTTCCTGATTCAGGCAGCGCCAGGGCAAGTCCCCGTACCGGAGCCCGCCACAGCCAAAGCTCCGAACGCCACGAAGCCGGAGAAGCCTGTCGAGCAACAGTCGGTTGACCCCCTCGTGGCCTACCCGGAGCGCGACATGCTGTCGCCGTTCCGCGCGCCGACGGATCTGTATGCGCCACCGGACGAGTTGTTCCGCCAGCTCAACATCATGCGGAACATCGCCAGCCGGAGCGCGGACAAGTCGTTCGACGCCGCCGGTCGCGAAGTCATCGATGACCCAACCTGGCTACAGGCGCGTGCCAAGGTCGACGAACTCGGCATCGATGCCGGGATGATCGCCGGCATGATGCGTCTGCATCGCAACGAGGTGCAGCGCGCCACAGCGTTCTACGCCGCGTTCTACTGCTCGAACATCGGCTACGTGATGGAGCTGATCTCGCACATCCCCGGCGAGCCCGTTCGCAGCACGCGCGAAGCGGCGTTCCCGCGCGCGATCCAATTCATGCGCGCGCACCTAGGCAAGCGCTATGGCCAACTAACCGACGACGAGAAGGCCCTGGTGGTCGGCGCACTGCCAGCGATCGGTTCGCCGGCCGCTAAGGCCCAAGGCCTGACGCGTCTGCCGTCGGATAACGACCACCTCCACAGCTTGCGCTTGGTGCCGTTCTTCCAACTGCTCGACGTCGACGACGAACTCGACCGCGCCCAAGCACTGTGGTTCATCAAAGAGACCATCGTCGCGCGCACCGACTTCGCCAATCTATGGCTCGAACCCGCGCTACCGCGCCTGCGGCAACTGCTGCGCAGCGACAACAACAACGTGCGCGACCAGGCAACCGCAATCTTCCAACTGATCGCCGCGAAGGATGCAGCGCCACCGCCGCAGGAGATCGAAGCACTGGTCGCGTGGGCCAAGGCAGCTGGCAAGAACCTGTTCCCGCCGATCCGCAACATCAACGATGCGATCGTTCAGCTCTATCCGTCGGACGAGCGCGACACGATTGCGAAGGCGGGCATCAAAGCCCTTGAGAACTCATCGATCGGCGATTTCTTGCGCGGTCAAAGGAAGGACGGCTCGTGGTATAGCGGCTTCCGCGTCGGCCGCGTCCCAGATGCCCTCGTGCAACTAGCTATCCAAAAGGGCTCGGTCATCACTTCGGTCAACGGCGCGCCAGTCGGCTCCGCGCAAGAACTGCTGGCGATCATCATCAAGCAGTCCAAGGCGAAGAAGCCGCGGCGCGTGATGGTCGAATACGTGCTGAAGGGTCAACCGCACGCGATCGAATACCGGATCATGTAGCGCACGCCAGGCACCGCCAACGCGGCACCACGGCGAGGGTTGCCTACTTGTAGTTCTTCTTCACCCACTTCCGCCATTCCAGGTCGAACGTCTCCGGGTCCTTCCCGAAGGCCGCTTCCAACGCCTGGATCTGGCGACTGCGTGAGTATTTGCCGAGCACCAACTGCAAGAACTTCGCGAGCTTCGCCTTGTCTTGCATCATGTAGTCGGCCACCGACCACGCTTGCAACGAGCCGTAGTAGCCAAGATCAGTCTCGTTCGCGAGTTTGACGAACGGTAGGCAAAGGCCGTCGTGCCTGCTGCGCTTGAGGATCTTCTTGGCCCACTTATACTGCGTGCTCGAGTCGACGCTCTCGTTCGGCTTGATGCCGCAGTTGATCATGTTGCAGGGGATCTCACGCTCATAGTTGTGCGCGAGACCGCGACTCAACCACATCGGCGCGCCACCGACTGAGTCCAACAGCATCTGCGTCATGAAGAACCGGAACTGCGCGTTAATAGTCTCATTGTCGCGCGGCCCATCATCACCTTCGGCGGTCATCACAACCGAGAAGTGACCAGTGCCGTAGTGCTGCAGTCGCTGCGACTGCTCGCTCTTGCGGTTGCCGAACGACGTCATGTAGCGCGCCAGGTCCGACTTCTTCTGGAACATCAGCAGCAAGAACTTCTCCTTGTTGCCGAGGTGCTTGCCCAACTCCTCCTTGCCCGTCAACTCGACGAACTCAGTGTACATGTCATCGGCACGTTGCGCGTAGAGATGCATGCGCAGCCACGGCCCAAGCTTGCTCGTGCTCGCCGGGATCTTGGAGCACTTCTTATTGAGTCGCTTCAGGTCGCTCTTCATCAGGCGCCGCGCCTTCGAGTCCTTCGGACCACCGACAAAGCCCAAGTTGCAGCCGATCTTGAAGTGCTCGGTCTCCATCCACAACACACGCCCTTCACCGAGAACCTTCTCGATGTCAGTCGTGCGCTTGTGGTCCGCCCAAGTCAGCGGCCCGTAATTCAGGACACCGAGCTTGGCCATCGCCTTCGGGTCCTTGGCCGTAAAACGGTCCTCCAAACCAACCTTGAGAAGGGGGCTATCGCCCTTCTTCTGGGCGTGGAGAGACGAAGCTCCTGCAAGCAGGAGAGTCGACAGTAGGGCGACTCGGATCATGGCGGGGTCTGGGGGACGAACAGGTAGCACCAAGCCTAGTGGTTTGCGGCCTGTGAGTAACCTCCCCGTGGCCAACGATGCTCGCGGCGTCGGAATACCACTGGACCAACGGGTCGGCACAGCATCAAGCAAGCCGACGAGCAAGAGACCGAAGGCAAACCGAAACACCGGCTGACTGGTACTTGGATCTTCCTGATCGCATGCACGGCGTTGACCCTCACCTGGAACTGGGCGTGCTTCTCGAGCAAGAACGTCTACGTGTCATTTTCGCCCGATGTCGGCTGGAAGTTGGTCGTCGGACAGCGATGCGCGTTCCCGCGAAATGAGTTCGTGGACCCAGCGCAGGTCATTGCTTGGACGAGGACAGCGACTTCCAACCTCCAGACGTGGCTTCGCGGCGGCGCGCAGGTCAAAGGACTGACCCATCGACCTAGGCGGTTAGAGACACCATTGATCGAGCGATGGGAAGACCAAGACATCTACATCAACGAGCACTGCGATAAGCTTGGCTTACAAAGCTGGAAGATAGTCAGCTCCAAAGCCGTGCTACGGGCATAGCTATTGATGTTGGAATCGAACACCGCTGGCATCATCGCCACCTTCAAGCGCCGCCGGCAATTATGAGCAAGCACACCAACCCCGTCTTTGGCGTCCTCGACGACGACGCGCATGGCTACTGGAGCACGACCACCAAGCACGGTGATCTAGAGGTTCGAACCGACCTCAACATCGAGGGCGATATCGACATCGAGCAAATACGCAAGTTCTCGGACAAACTCGACGACGTAGCGAAGTTTGAGGCGCTCGCGCGCACGGCGATGCTGACTGACGCCGACAAAAAGCGTTCTGCCGTCAAAACGTTCCGCGACCGGCACGCCGAGTTCTTCGATGCGACCGAGTCCGAGACGTGCATGACGACGACCAAGAAGGACATCGGCGCCTTCCTCCAGCGGTGCGAGTTGAAGCGCATCGCGCTCTACCCGGAGTGCCCGGGTCACTGCATGATTCTCGACTTCGGTTTCCGCGCAGCGGTCACCGACTACATGTTGGTCGTGTCATTTGACGACGAGAACCGCGTGGTCGGCGTCGACATGCAAAGGTAAGTCACGCCAGACGCGCCAAGCGCCTAGCCGGCACTGGCATCATGCACGGCCGTGCCCATCACCTTGACCTTGCCACCGAACGGCAAGCCCGCCACCTCGGCCACGGTGCGCGCTGGTCGCCGGCCCTCGGCGAAGTATTGCGTGTAGAGAAGGTTCACGGCATCCATCGCCGCCATGTCAGTCACCGCCACGTCGACGAAGACTAGTTCGCCACATTCGAAGCCCGCGGCCGCCAAGACGGCAAACAGGTTCGTAAACGCGCGCTCGGCCTCTTCGTGAAACGAACCGGCGACGTATTGGCCTTGCTCATCAACGGATAGTTGGCCACTGACGTAGCAAGTGCCGTTCGCGACGACGGCGTGACTGATCGGATTGCTCCACTGAGGCAATGCCTCGCCAGTGACGATGTATTCGCGCTGCTGCATGTCAGCAATGCTAACGGGCCTCAAGCCCGCGTCGCTACTTGATGCGCGGCCCGCGCCAATCGTCCCCGAGCGGTGCGCCGAACACGCTTCCGTGAAGCACGCCCGTATGGTTCGTCGTTGCGCCGCCAAGTTGCTATCCTGCTCGCCCCAATGACCCTGGTGACTCTCGACAAGATCGTGCGACGCTTCGGCGACTTCCCCATCCTTGATGGGTTGTCGCTGCGTGTCGACGAAGGCGATCGCATTGGCGTGGTCGGCGACAACGGCGCTGGCAAAACCACCATGGTGCGGATTCTGGCCGGCATCGATCCACCGGACACCGGCCAACGCAATCCAAAGCGCAACCTGCGCATTGCCTACGGTGCCCAGATGCCGCGCATGCCGGAAGGCACGACGATTGAACAGTTCGTCATGCACGGCACCGGAGAACATGCCGAACTCGAAGCGCGCATGCGCAAGCTCGAAGCCGAGATGGCCGGAGGCAGCGACTCCGCCCTGCGCAGTTACGGCGAACTGCAGGCGGCGTTCGAAGCGGGTGGTGGCTACGACCGCAAGCACCAGGTTGAGAAGGTACTGACCGGCATCGGCTTCCCAATCGATGACTGGCAGAAGGACATCTCGGTGCTCAGCGGCGGCGAAAAGTCGCGCGTGCAGTTGGCGATCTTGATGACGACGCCGGCCGACTTACTGCTGCTCGACGAACCAACCAACCACCTCGACCTGCAGGGCATCGAGTTCACCGAGGACTTCATCGTTCGCTACCCAGGTGCCGTGCTCGTCGTCAGTCACGACCGCCGGTTCCTCGACGGCACTGCCAATGCGATCGTCGAAGTCAGCAACGGCGTCGCCAATCGCTTCAAGGGCAACTTCAGCGCCTACAGCAAGCAGCGCGACCTGGCGTTGTTGGCACAGCAACGACAGTTCAAGAACCAGCGCGAGTTCGTCGAGAAGGAGATGGACTTCATCAAGCGCAACATGGCCGGGCAGAAGACTGCCCAAGCGAAGGGTCGCTTAAAGCGACTGCAGCGCTTGCAGTTGATCGACAAACCGAAGGGCAAGCGCACCGAGATGAAGGTGACTTTCGGTCAGTCAACTCGCGGCCAAGCTGGCCAGGTCGCGATCGAAGGCGAAGCGTTGCGCGTCAAGGCGGGCACCAAACTGCTAATTGAGAACGGTGCGTTCCGCATCTGGTTCGGCGAGATCACGGCGCTACTCGGTCGCAATGGCGCGGGCAAGACGACCCTGCTGCGGTTGCTGGCGAAGGATGGGGTGGCCGCCGGCGGCGAACTGAAGCACGCGCACAACCTGCGCATCGGCTACTTCAGCCAGGAAAAGAACGACCTACCACAGCAAGGCACGGTGATCGACGCGATGCGTGAACTCGACCGCACCGTCGACGACCGCACCTTGCGCGACCACCTGGCGTTGTTCTTGTTCATGGGCGACGAGATCGACAAGCCGGTCGACGACCTGTCCGGTGGCGAGAAGCAACGACTGTCACTGGCCCGCATGACGCGCGCCGAGTTTGACCTTCTGTGCCTCGACGAACCTACCAACCACCTCGACGTCGCCGGCACCGAAGGCTTGGAACAGGCGTTGAAGGAGTTCCCTGGCACGGTCGTATTGATCACGCACGATCGTCAATTGGTCGAACAAGTCGCCAACCGCGTGATGTGGGTTGAAAACGGCACGGTG
The DNA here is from genome assembly GCA_937906475.1 of uncultured bacterium. Taxonomy (GTDB): domain Bacteria; phylum Planctomycetota; class UBA1135; order UBA1135; family UBA2386. Next base: position 35,210 of record CALCZA010000046.1, on the reverse strand, counting down.
CGCACGTTCGACCAAGGTCTCGAACAGTGCCAACGTAGTCTCGCCGCCGAACGATCCGCTGCGCGCGCCGCCGAATCAGCGGCCAAAGAACGCAACGCCAAGCCCATCGAACCACCGAGGCCTGCGCGCGAGACCGGCAAGATCCGCAACCCGCTACTGTTCGCGCGACTGGAAACCACGATCATGACGCTCGAAGGCGATATCGAAGCCGTGCAGGCATCGATGCTCGACCCCGACAACTACGCCAGTGCCAGCAAGATGAAGGGACTGCAGGCCAAGGAAGTACTGCTCAAAGCGGAACTGGCTCAGGCCTACACTGAGTGGGAGAACTGGCAGTAGCCGCGCTTTCTAGAGAAGCGCCCCCCCTTTAGCGGCACCAAAACGTTCGCAACGTGAACGTCGGCGAAATCAGGCGGGCAGTGCCCATGATGCACCTGGGCGGATGAGAGACGCGCAGCAACGCGCGAGTCGCCATCACCGTTTGCCGGGGTCCCTATCGGTTTATCGGGGTGCTAGTGCCAACAGCCATCGCGAGCGTGACTCACGAAGCGTTCACATCGACCACACTGGCACCGTTCGAACTTGCGGTTGGCGTGGCGCACCAACTCGACCTCACGCTTGACCACAAGTAAGGGACCGCCGCCCACCAAGCCCGACAAGCCGCTACGCTTTGTCGACCCCCCCAGTCGCCAATGATGTCACGCCGCCCATCGCCCATGCTTAGGGCTTGCCTGTTTTCGCTGCTCGCATGCGCGCCCATCGCGGCCCAACAATCCTTGCCGATCAAGGTCGTGGGCTCGGTCGATTCGAGCGCACTCGCCACCACCGGGCGTGCGACCGTCAAACTGACGTTCACGACGGAAGCGCCGCTTCGACAACCGTATGCCGTTCGCCTCGAGTTGCGTTCTGGTGGTCGCACCGTTCAGCAGCGCGACCACGCGCCACCAGTCGCGGTGATGAAATGGCAACCGAACAAGCCCGTCAGCTACGAGCTATCGCTGTTCTTCCCGCTGACGCCAAAGAACGTCAACAAAATCGACGTGCTGGTCGGCTTCCTCAACCCAGAAGACAATGAGGTGCTGCCGCCACTGTCGCAGACGCGACCGCGCAACGGTCTGGTGCAGATCGCGAACTTCAAGTTCCCCGAGATCGAACTGGTACCGGATGCCACTAACGTCGAGGCGACGATTGCTGCCGCGCTCGAGTTGGCCAAGAACGATGCGCGCGCCGCGTGGGACCAACTAGAGTTCTCGTTCCGTCGCACAGATGACTACAATCTGAAGGAGCAACTGCAGAAGGCGTTGCTGAAGGTCGGCAAGATGCGACCGGCACCGCTGTCATTCGAAGAGGACGGTATCGTCAAAGGACGCATCCAAGCAGAACGCGCCCGCTACCTACGCCAGGTTGCGGGACGCCTCTACGATCGCGGCCGCCTGTTTGCGGCGCTGGTGTTGCTTGATGCAGTTGGTGGCGCACTGCAAGAAGACGCAGACCGAGCCGTGCTCGGCGCACTCAGCAACGCGCGACGCGTCACCAAGGATCGCGACGGCATTGCCGAGAGAGTGTTTGCGATCACCAAGGAGCAGCAAGCTGAGGTCGACCAACTGGCGGCCGAACACAAAGCAGAGCCCGAGCGGTTGGAATTTGCAGTCGCGATGGCAAGCGACAAGAAGCGCCGGCCAATCGCTCGCGAACTCGTTCGCACGGTTGAGTTCACGCCGGAACTTCGCGATGAGGCAGCCGAAGCGCGTCGCGAAATCGAGCGCGCGTGGCTGAAGGACGTGCCGCCGGAAGAGCGGGCAGAAGCCGACGCCGCGATGAACCACCCGAGTTGGGCTCGCACCAGCCAACGCGTCAGCCATCGTTTCGTGATGATTGGCCCGGAGAAGTTGGTCAACGGCATCCCGGCCGACAGCCTGTTGCTGTTCGACCTGGCCTACCTCTACCAGACGGACCTGTTCGGCCGCGTGCCCAACCCGCAAGGCGACCGCGTCACGGTCTACTTCAAGGAACTATGGGAGTTTGGCGGTGGCGTTGGCGGTGGCAAGATCATCGACATCGGCCGAGCCAAACCGGACGACACGAAGCGCCGCGTTGACGGCGGACTCTTCTACCACGAACTCGCGCATTGTGTCGATGACACCAAGCCGATCTACCCAGGCTTCCGCGAAGGCCTCGCCGACTTTGCCGCGGCGTTTAGCTATCACGAACTCGGGCAAGTCGCGCAGTCGCGCCTCGCCTTCGGTAGTGCCAAGCGCGCGTTCCTCGGCGACTACCTAAACCGCGATCTAGAATACTGGCGCATTCCCAACTACGGCCCCAGCGCCGGCTTCTTGCTGCACTTCATGCAGGAGCACGGCAAGGTCGGCAGCCACTACCACTGGGAGCGCTACCGCAAGTTCTTCCGCGACTACCGTGGCGATGCGATCAAGGATACGCGCACGCCAATGTTGGCACGGGCGTATGCCTATCACCTGGTCGAAGCGTTTGGTGAGAAGGCGTTCGATGACTTGATCAAGTTCCGGTGGCCTCTACTGCCGAGCGATCTGGCGATGGTGCGCGAAGAACAACGCCAAACGCGACGCGCCGCGGTCTCGGCGAAGCTCGAAGACTCGCTGGGCTCGCCGGTGCCGCGCGACGTGATGGCGAAGCGGCTGAAGCGCGAAAACGCCAACGTCGAAGACCACACCGACGAGCTTGGCGTCATCGAAGACTGGTGGGTCATCGGTCCATTTAAGAAGAAGGGCGTCAACCCCGACGCCTATCGCTTCCCGCCAGAATTCGAGATCGATTTAGCGAAGCGCTACGAGAGCATCAACAACAACCCCACGTGGCGGCGCCCAGGCAACAAGCCGGTGACCGTCGACGCAACCGGTTGGTTGCGCTTTCACTTCTCCTACATGGACAACACCGCAATCTACGCGTTGACCCATGTGAACGTCGAAGCCGAGACCGAAGCGTGGCTGCACGTTCGTGGCGACGATGATGTGACGGTGTTCGTCAACGATACGTTGATCGGCAAGTACAACCGCAAGTACGGCGGTCACGGGCCGTGGCGACCGAATTGGCAGACGATGCTTCCCGATGCGGCGCGATTCAAAGTGACGCTGCAACCGGGGCGCAACAAGGTGTTGCTGAAGGTGCGCAATCGAACTGGCGGTTCAGGATGTTCGCTCGCGATCGCGAAGCGCAGCGGTTCGCCGCTGGACCTGGAAACTTGGACCACGGATGTGCAACCAGCCAAGAAGAAGCTCACGGCGATCGACACGCCGAATGGCAAAAAATGGCGGCAAGTGTTCAAGGTCAAGGGCAGTTCCCGCAGCGCCCATCGCAAACTGGACACGCCAGTCGGCAAGTGGACCGTTCGCAACAAGGCGCTCAACGGCACTTCGACGAATCGCGGCGTGCAGTGGCGCAAGTACACAGTGCGGCCAGGCTTCCCCAAGGACTCCCCGTCCAACCTCGCATGGTTGCCAGAAAAGGCGACCAAGGGACTCGACGCGTTCCGCCTGACAATCGATCTCGAACAGAAGAGTCTTGCGCCAAAGATGTGCGTGACCTTCCAAGGTGACGGCCTGCGCGATGGTTTGTCGGGATGGACGCTGATCCTCAACCCGCGCGGCGACAAGGTGCAGGCGACTATCGAGCGCTACGACCGACTCGTCTACCAAAGTGATCCGGTCAATTACGAGGTCGACGACAAGAAGCCAACGACCCTCGAACTGCTCTACTACGGCAAGCGGCTAACGGTTCGACTTGGCACGCAGGTGTTGTTCGACCAGAACGCAATTCGTGCGATCCCCGACATGACGCGCATCGGCATCGCGACCTGGGGGCCACAATTGCGCATCACCGAGATCGAACTGCGCGCGCCGGCGAGAACTCGCTAGGGAATCGATCGCTGTAGCCTGTGCAGCCGCAATCCGTAGTTACTTGCCAGCATCCAACTGCTTCAGCAACTGCTGCACCGCCGGCTCGCGTGGGCGAAGTTCGGCGGCACGCTTCAGTTCCTGGCGCGCTGCTTTCTTGCGGCCCATGCCCACCAGCACGCGCGCAAGATTAAACTGTGCGTTGAAGTAGTTCGCCTGCAACGCAATGGCGCGGCGGTAGTGACGCTCGGCAACTTTAAGTTTGTTAGCGGCGAAGTTGGCCGTCGCGAAATTATTGTGCGCACGCGGCGAGTTAGGTAGCACGCGCACGGCTTCACCAAAGTGCAGCAGCGCCTTCGCGTCATTGCCGCTGCGGCCAAACAGCGTGCCGAGTTGCATATGGGCCATCGCGTGGTTCTTGTCGATGCGCAGCGCTTGCTGGTAACTCGACGCAGCGGTCTCCAGCTTGTGCATGCTCTCACCCAACATGCCGCGCTCAAACCACACCGCGGCCGCACCAGGAGAGATCTTGCACGCCTTCTCGATCGCTCTTTGGGCGACCGCGAAGTTGCCGCGTTCGCGTTCTAGCTGGCACTTCCGCATCAGCAGGTTCCACGCATCAGGGATCTTCTCGAGGTCACGATCGGTCGTCGCCAACTGCAACTCAGCACGTTCGCGCAGATCACGCAGCGTCAGCGAGAACGTGCAGGTCCCCATCTCATCCGCCGACTCCTGACCAAACCGCACCCGCCGCAACGGCCGCACTGGGTTGTTGTCGTTGTTCTCGCTGTTGTCGTAGACGTATTCGATCGCCAGACGCGTGCCGGCCGGCAGATCGATCGGTTGCCGGAAGCGATAGTCGTCCTGCCAATCGAAGTCCCACTCATCAATTGTGAACAGCACTCGCACCTTGCCGTCGGGCAACGTCGCCGTCGCCTTCATCTTGCGGCATACATAGTGCGCGTGCGGGTAGACCGCATGCAATGTCACCGCCGTGGGCAACACCAGATGGTCACGCAACACGAAGTCCGCCACTCCCGGAGCAACATCGATCTCCTCGGAGAACAACATGACCAAGTCGAACACGTTCCGGGTCGGTTCGTCGGTAAACCAAATGCCAATCTCCGGCTGCACCTTCTCTAGCTTGCCAACGGGCACGGCATGCAACTGCAACACGAAGTCGTCGCCAGGGAACAACCGCCAGGCCATGCCATCCGGACTGCGTCGAACGCTCTTACCCGGCGTCCAACCCATGAAGTGACCGTCCGGCGGCGCGGCGGCGCCAAGCGTCATGCCTGAGAACCCCGGCCCAGCATCGGCATCATCCGACTGCCGCGATCGTCGCGTGCGATCAACCGCTAGCACCGCGTGGTGCACGGCGCGGCTACCCGGACGAATCTCTACCGCCGCGACATAGCGCATACGTTCGAGAGCGATCGGCACGACGAAGTTGCGCACGATGTCGGCGCCAGCAGCCGGCACGTCCAGCACATCCGGCATACGAATGATCACGTCCGGCTCACCCAACTGCCAACCATCGGTGAACGTCGGCGCGCTCGGTTCCTTGCCCTGGTCGCCGCGCGGCGCACCTGCCGCAACCCAACTCTGGATCGTCGCGAGGTCCTGCTGCGACAACCGACGATCGCCCGCGAAGTCACCATGCGTCGGCTGCCATGGCGGCATGTAACCGAGTGCGGTGACCTCGGCGACGAACGTGCGCTTCTTGAACACATCGTCGTAGCTGAGCAACGAGAATGGTGCCGGCTGGCCAGGGCGATGACACGACGCGCACGAACGGTAGACAATCGCGGCGACATCGGAGGACCACGTTGGAGACTCTTGCGCCACCAATAACGGCGACCCCATGCAGGCGATCAGAGCCGCGACCTTTACTCGGTGTAGTTGGAACATCATTCGTCGTCCTGCTCCGGATCGTAGTCGTCAAACTCGTCATCGACGATCTCAGATTGGCCGCTAACTGGGTTGCCCGCGTTCCGGTTGACGAACCCGGGCGAGCCAATCCGCGTCGAGACCGCCACCACCGCCTACCCAGAACGGGCGACCTTGAGCTTGAGCGACACCGATCCAACGGGCCCGTTCAACTCCCAGTCATCCGGCCAACGATGCAACGTAGGCGGACAGGGCCGTAAGTAGGGACTCGACTCTCTCGGGGCACCGTCTCTATGTCACCACCTTCTGGCCGTAACAACACCCATCTGCGCCCGGAACGGAGCGGCAATGCCCAGCGGCGACGCTATTCTGTTCGCCCAACTCCCCGGACAAACTGTGACTGACCTGAATAGCCATCTGCGCGAGCGACTGCTCGCTGCAATCGCCGACCTGCAACTCCCTGCCGAAGCTGCCGGAATGGTGCGACTGGATCCACCCAGGAACCGTGACCACGGGGACGTAGCGCTCGGGGCGTTCCAATTGGCAAAACTGGCCAAGCAGCCGCCGCCGAAGTTCGCGGCCGAACTAGCGGAGAAGATCGAGGCCGATGATGTCATCGAGTCAGCCGTAGCGACCGGGCCATTCATCAACTTCAAGTTCCGTCGCGCGGCGATGGCGCAACAGGTGCTGACCGCGATCCAGACCGAAGCGGCGCCGTATGGCAACGCTGCGGCAAACGATCAGGTCGTCTGCATCGATTTCAGTTCACCGAACATCGCGAAGCCGTTCCACATCGGCCACATGCGTAGCACGGTGCTCGGCAACGCCCTGTGCCGCATCCACCGTCACCTCGGCGCGACCGTGCACGGCATCAACCACCTTGGTGATTGGGGCATGCCGTTCGCCAAGATGATGACGGCCTACATGCACTTCGGCGACGAAGCCAAGCTGCACGAGTCCGCGATGCGGCATATGTTCGAGCTCTACAAGCAGTTCGAAGGTGAAGCGCAGAAGAACCCCGACCTGCTGCAGGAAGCAGCCGACCACTTCAAGAACCTGGAGTCGGGCGAGGACAACGTAGAACGTCGTATGTGGCAAATGCTGCGCGACGAATCGCTGAAGGCATTCCAAGGGCCCTACTCGCGCCTCGGCGTGACGTTCGATCACATTACCGGCGAGTCGTTCTTCGAAGACAAGATGGATGACGCGATGAAGCGCGTCGAAGCCGCCGGAGTGCTCGAGGAAAGCGAAGGCGCGCAGGTCGTTACGCTGAAGGAGTTCGGCATCAAAGTGCCATGCCTTCTGCGCAAACGTGACGGCACAACTCTCTACCACACCCGTGACCTGGCGGCAGCGTTCTACCGCGAGCGGGAGTTCTCGCCGACGCGCATCCTCTACATCGTTGGCTCAGAGCAGAAACTGCACTTCGCGCAACTGAAGGGCGTGCTCGAGAAGATGAAGGAGCCAGTCGCCAACGCCGTCGAACACGTGCCGTTTGGCCTCGTGCTATCGAAGAGCCCCGAAGGCAAGTGGGAGAAGTTCGCGTCACGCTCGGGCAACGCCGTATTCCTCGACGAGATCCTCGATCAAGCCGTCGCCAAGGTGCGCGGCGTCATCGCCGAGAAGAACCCGGACCTCGAAGACCCGGATGCGGTTGCCGAACACGTTGGCGTGTCGGCAATCGTGTTCAATGACCTGAAGAACGGCCGCATCAAAGACGTCAAGTTCGACTGGGACGCAATGCTCGCGTTCGAAGGCGAAACGGGTCCCTACGTGCAATACGCGTGTGCGCGCCTCAGTTCGATCTTGCGCAAGGTCGACATGCCGGTGCCTGGAGTCGAGAGCATCGACTTCGCGCTGCTGGCCGATGCCGAGCGCGTGCTGCTGACGATGATGGACTTCGCAACGGCCGTGCAACGCGCCGCCGATCAGTCCGAGCCAAGCATCGTCACCAACTACACCATCGCGCTAGCCGGCGAGATCCACAGCTACCTGGCGGATCACTACGTGGTCGGTGCCGAATCGGCGGTGCGCGATGCACGGCTGGTGCTAGTCGATGCCGCACGGCGTCTGCTGACGACGGGCCTCGGCCTGCTCGGCATCAAGGCTCCTGAGCGGATGTAGCCAGGCACGACAGGCAACGCGCCTTTGCAGAGCGCGGCGACCTGAATATCGTCGCTGTATCCGCGCTCGGACTCGTGAACCTTCGCATTGGAGACCAATACGTTTCCGCGGTCTCACATGCGCGCTACAACGGCCGCATCGGCACGCGCTTCAGCAACCACGTGAAGAAGTAGAACAGCGGCGTGTCCGCGAACGCGACCAGTGCCTTGAACAACCACAGGTCCAAGATGATCGACAACATCTCATCGCCGGGCTTCGCACCCCAGAACAGCACCAGCACGACCAGCACCGAATCAAGCAACTGCGATACGACGGTCGACGCGTTGTTGCGCAACCACAAGTGCTTGCCCTTGGTCAGATCGCGCCAGAAGTGGAACAACCGCACATCGAGAAACTGCGCCACCAAGTAGGCCGTCATCGACGCCGAGATCACGCGCCACGTGTTGCCAAACGCCGACTGATAGGTCTCCTGACTGACGGGGCTACCCTCAATCGCTTGGAACTCGCCACCAAGCCACAATGCAAGCAGCGCAAACAACGACGCCACAAAGCCAGCCATCACAACGCGATTGGCACGCCGACGTCCATATAGCTCCGACAGCAAGTCCGTCGCCAAGAACGTGATCGGGTACGGCAACGCGCCCGCCGACAGCGTGAACACCTTGAAGCCGAGGTCGACCGTCAAGAACTTGTTCGCGATCAAGTTGCAGACGACTAGCGACGACAAGAACACCGCTGCCAACACCAAAAAGATGGTGTCGACCGGACGGCTCTCAGCTTCGTCGATTATCGCCGCGCTCATGCCACTACTCCCACCGCAGACTTTCGATGAACTCGATCACGCCGCCGCACGACACCTGGTGGCACGCGACGCAGTTACTGACAATCGCGTTGTAAGTATCCTTGCTCGGCGACTCGTCGAAGTAGCGCACCACGCCTAGGTAGGCCTTGGAACGCGCGTCGTAGCCTTCGTCGCGCTCGGAAGGCACCGTCGGCCACGCGCAACGCATCACACGATGCACCGGAAAAAGTGGCTTAACCGGCTCGCCGGCTTCGATCATCAGCCGCGAGTCGCGCAAACCGTCGACGAACAAACGCATCACCACGGCCAGCTCGCTATCACCGTTGGGATTGCGTTCGGACTTGATCAGGTTGCCGGGACTACCAGGAATGCCCGCGACGAGCACCGTCTGTAGATTGCAGTCCGAGTCGTCAAGCGGATCGAGTCGCCGGTTCGGGGCATCCGCATCAGCCTGGTTTGCATCAGCTGGGTTTGCATCAGCTGGGTTTGCATCGTGGCGCGCAGTCGCATCCTCGGAGCAACTAGCGAACAAGGCGAGGGAGCACAGCAGCAGAGATCTTTTCACAGCAATCGCGATGCTCGGTGCCCCGGCTGATTGGCGCAAGCTGTCAGAACGAGATCATGGCCAAAGCGCGTGAATGCTCTGCGTATTGCGCAGTGCGCCAGCCACATCTACGACCGACCCCTGGCAGAAGCTTGCCTCCGGAGGGCGTAAGTTGACCAAAGCCCCCTCAACCCCGGGGTCAGCCACGTGGCAGCGCACACCAAACCCTGTCAGAATCCGGGTTTGCCGGGCGTTCACGATGCATAGTCGCTATTGTGCTTGCCCCGTTCTTCGGACTCATATGCGCGACAAGATCAACATCGGTTACGGCCAAGGATTCTGGGGCGACTCAATCCTGGGCCCGGTGCGCCTAGTGAACGAGGGTCCTCTTGACTACCTAGCCCTCGACTACCTCGCGGAAGTCACCATGAGCATCATGCAGAAGCTCAAGGGGCGGAATCCGGCAGCGGGATACGCGACGGACTTCGTGCAGATGCTGGACCGCACGCTGCCCGCAATCCACGAGAAGGGCATCAAGGTGATCGCCAACGCCGGCGGAGTCAACGCCGACGGTTGCCTGCAGGCGGTGCTCGAACTCGCCCGCAAAAAGGGCATTAAGGGCCTCAAAGTGGGCGTCATCGACGGCGACGACATCCTGTCCCGCATCCCGGAACTGGCCAACGGCGGCCACGCGATGAAGAACATGGACGACGGCCGGCCGTTGTCCGAGATCCAGGACAACCTGCTCAGCGCCAACGCCTACATCGGTGCGTTCGCCGTGGCCGAGTGCCTCGCCGCGGGCGCCCAAATCGTCATTGCCGGCCGCGTCACCGACCCGGCGCTCGTCGGCGGCCCGATGATCCACGAGTTTGGCTGGTCCCCCGAGGACTACGACAAGCTGGCCGCCAGCACGGTCGCCGGCCACATCGCCGAGTGTGGCGCCCAATGCACGGGCGGCAACTACACCAACTGGCGTGAGGTAAAGGACTTCGTCCGCATCGGTTACCCCGTAATCGAAGGACAATCCGACGGCACATTCGTGGTCACCAAGCACGAAGGCACGGGCGGCATGGTCACCCGCAACACGGTGGTCTCGCAACTTCTCTACGAGATGGGCGACCCCAACCGCTACCTCGGCCCGGACTGCGCGGCGGACTTCACCAGCGCCAAGGTCGAAGAGATCGGCGAGAACCGCGTTCGGGTATCCGGCGTCAAAGGTTCAGCCCCGACAGATACTTACAAGGTTTCGCTGAGCTACAACAACGGCTACAAGGCGGTCGGTCAGTTGACCATTGCCGGACCGGACGCCATCGAGAAGGCCAAACTGTGCGCCGACATCGTCTGGGGCCGCCTGGCCCTCGACGGTTGCGAGTTCACCGACGAAGAGAAGATGGTCGAGTTCGTTGGTGCTGGCGTAACCCACGCTGGCATCCTCGAAAGCACTCAGCCACCGGAAGTTGTCATGCGCATCGGCGTCAAGAGTGACAACAAGGCCAAGGTCAACCGCTTCGGTTCCGAGGTCGTGCCGCTTGTAACTTCTGGTCCTCCGGGAGTTACTGGCTTCGCTGGTGGTCGTCCGAAGGCAACCGACATCGTTGGCTACTGGCCGGCGCTGCTCGACAAGAGCCAAGTTCAAACCCGCGTTCGCGTGGAGGAGTCGTAGATGACTAAGGTCAAACTCAGTGAGTTCGCCATGGCGCGAAGCGGTGACAAGGGCGACGGCAGCAACGTCGGCATCTTCGTCACCAACGACGCTGACTACGAACTCATCAAGCGCGAACTTACTGTCGAGCGAGTGCGCAAGCACTTTGAGAAGATCTGCTTCGGGGAGATCACCCGCTTCGAAGCCCCCAATATCCTGGCTCTCAACTTCCTGCTGCGAGATTCACTCGGCGGCGGCGGCAGTGAGAGCCTAAAGACTGATGCGCAAGGCAAGACTCACGGGCTGGGATTGCTCGAGATGGAAGTCGAGCGGTAGACGCAACCCTTGCACTAACCGCGACTAGCGGATGGAGTAAATATCAATGGCAAAGAAACGGACCCCACAGACGTTTGAGAAACGTGCTCGCGAACGCGATAAGCAGATGAAGCGCGACGCAAAGAAGCAAGAGCGACTGGCACGGAGTGCCAGCCGCCGGGACGGCACGTGGGATGTTGGTCCGACTATGGGCCTCGAGAACCCAGAGCGACTGGCCGATGAGGAAGCTGAGCGTCAGCGCATCATTCGCGAAAAGATTGAGAAGGCCGCGAGGCAAGCTCAGCTAGAGCGCAGTGGCCCGCCGCAGCCGTCGCAGCAGCAGACCCCACGACCGCAGTCGCCGCGGGCAGCGCAACCGGCGCAACCGGCGCAACCGGCCGAAGAATAGCTCGCGCAAGGCTGGCTCATACGAAGCTAGCCCGGCGCGACCGCTAGGTCGCGCCTGGAACTCGGCCGCGCCAGCAGTCCAGACCTAACTGCTGGACCCACCACAAAGGGCGTAGCCAGTCCGGAGAATGGTGCCTCGATAGGGGCAGCCGACCTGACTAGCGCTTCGGTCCCAGCGGCAACAACTCAAGCCGGCGGAACTCGCACGGCGCGCCCTCTGCCTGGATCGCAATCTGGCCGTGATCGGCCGTGCAGTCGAAGCCGTCATTGACGTGCTCGCCGTTGACCCAGATGTCGATGCTCGAGCCGCGGCATTCGATCTCCATCGTGTTCCACTCACCAGGGGCCAGCTCAGAACCCTCTGTCAAGTTCTTGATGCGGCGTTCGTCGCCTTGCTTGCCCGTCCACTTCTCTTTGGGCCCACGACGACGCTTCTCCATGTTGGGCACCGAGACGTTCTCGCCGATGCACCAGAAGTCGCCAGCATTGTTGACGTGCAACTGGCACTCGATCGACCGCGGAAACATGCCGTAGAGTTCGCGCGGCGTCGACGCGTGCACCAGCACTCCGCAGTTGCCGGGCTTCGCGGGCCAACGCCACTCGATGCACAACTTGTAGTCGCGGTAGGACTCGTTGCTGATCAAGTGACCCTGCGGCGAACCGTGGCTGATCAACATGCCCTGCTGCACGCTAAAGGACCGCTTCAGATCAGGGTTCTCGTCATCCGACGGAATATCCGTGTGCCAGTTGCTGAGATCCTGGCCGTTAAACAGAATCGGCATGGAGCCGCACGAGGTGAGAAGCGCGAGGAGCGCGAGAGAGAGCGCAATCTTCATAGACGAACCAATGGCATGGGGCCCCCATATGTATCCTTGCCGGGGTCATGATCGAACCACGAACCGAGATCGTGCTGCCCGGCAAGCCGATGACGGAGACGCTAGCGTTCTTCCGGGAGACACTTGGGTTCCGACTGGAGTCCATCATGCCGGCGGACAAACCGCAAACGGCGCGGCTCTGCGGCGGGGGCATGCGCATCGAACTCGATGCGGGTTACGAAGGTGATCCAGGTCTGCTGCAGATCACTAGCGACGCAGTTCGCGCCGAAACGCGTGCCCCCAACGGCACGCGAGTTCGTTTCGTGGCGGCCAAGCAACCACTGAGCATCCCGGCGGCTGACGATGCCGCGGTGATCACCACCCGCGCCACCAGCGAGGACTGGGGAGTCGGTCGGGCTGGCATGCTCTACCGCGACCTGATCCCTGGACGGATGAACGGCCATCTGATCGCCTCCCACATTCTGATCCCGGATGGCGGCCCGGTGCCCGACAACGTGCACTTCCACGATGTGCGCTTCCAGATGATCTACTGCTACCGCGGTTGGATCCGGCTGGTCTACGAGGACCAAGGCGAACCGTTCATCATGCAAGCGGGCGACTGTGTGCTACAGCCACCGGCGATTCGCCACCGCGTGCTCGAGGCATCCGCGGGACTCGAAGTGATCGAACTGGCATGCCCGTCGGCGCACTTGACGACGATCGATCACCAACTCGTATTGCCAACCGACAGCGTGCGCCCCGATCGTGACTGGGCTGGCCAGCGGTTTCACTTTCATCAGCACGCGCAGACCGAATGGACAACCGATAACGCAACAGGTTGGTCGAAGGCCGATCTCGGCATCGCTACTGCCAGCGGCCAAATCGCCGATGTCGGCGTGCTGCGTGTATCAGGTGATGCGACCCACACCGTCGATCAGTTGTCGTTCCTATTCGTGCTAACGGGCTCGTGCCAGCTTACGACCGCCCCGCACACAATGATCGCACTATCAACGGCAGACTGCGTGACGCTTCCGCGCGGCGCAACGTTCGCGCTGCACGACTGCTCCGACGATCTGCAGTTGCTGCGCGTGCGACTCGCTTAGGCGAGCGCCGCGAGCGCGGCGGCTTCGGCGTGGATGTGCGCCGTATCGAACAACGGCACCGGCGAATCCTCCTGCCGCAGCAGCAAACCAATCTCGGTGCAGCCAAGGATCACGCCTTGCGCCCCATCCGCGATCAACGCCGCGACGATGCGCGCGTACTCGGCACGCGATGCCGCATCGACCTTGCCGCGACAGAGTTCTTCGTAGATGACGCGATGCACGATGGTGCGATCACCGGCGTTCGGCGTCACCACCGACAGGCCGTGGTTGCTCTCCAGCCGCCCGCGATAGAACTCCTCTTCCATCGTAAAGCGCGTGCCTAGTAGACCAATGCGGTCGATGCCCTGCGCCTTGATGCACGCAGCCGTCGCATCGGCGATGTGCAAGAACGGTAAGTTGGTGGCCGCCTCAATCTGTGGCGCCACGATGTGCATCGTATTGGTGCACAACACCAACAGATCGGCACCAGCACGTTCGATCGATTTGGCCGCATCGGCCAGAATCACACCTGTTTCATGCCATTTGCCGACGTGCTGCAGTTCTTGGATTTCATGGAACTCGACACTATGCATGGCGATGCGCGCCGAGTGCAGGCCACCGAGTTCCCGACCGACGATGCGATTGATCGTCTGGTAGTAGGTGACGGTCGATTCCCAGCTCATGCCGCCGAGCAAGCCAATGGTCTTCATGCGCCAAGCGTAGGATCGACGCCGACGTTCATCCAGGTCAGCTCATGCTTGTTGTGGTGCAAGTGCACGATTCTCGAGCCAGGGATCTCCGCAAACGAACGCGCAATCGCGTGTTCGTCCGTGCCTTGGAATTTAATGGTGCAGACAAAGTGCTTCGCCATGCCAGCGGCGCGCCAACGATTCACCAAATCGAACAGGCGCTTGGGATAGCAGATCACATCGCTGAACAGCCAATCAACCGGGCCGACTTCGTTCGGATCAAGACCGAACGCACTCTCGGTACGGACTTCGACGTTAGGCAACGCGATGATCGACGAGTCGAGCGCGGCCTTGTCGATCGCCAACACCGAAGCACCGAGAGCCTGCAACACCCACGTCCAACCGCCCGGCGAGGCTCCTAGGTCGATGCATCGTTCGCCAGCGACCGGGTGGCGACCAGCAAGCGCGAGCGCTTCCCACAGCTTGCGGTAGGCGCGACTCGGCGGGCCGATCTTGTGCTCTTCAAACTCGAGTTCGCCATTGCCAAACGGCGACGAGCAGCGCGCACTCGCAAGCATCAAGTCCGACTCCCACAACGTCCAACCACCCATCGGCGACGTCGGCACTTCGAACGGGAACGGCCGCGCCTTGCTACGCAATGATGGCAGCTTGCCTTCGAGCAACGACGCGCGTCGGAAGAAGTCGGTCGCATACAAAGCCCAGTTGCGTTGCATAGAACGAAGCCACTTGGCGCCGTCACCAATCGATTCGATGCGACGTTGCTGCAGGTCGTGCCAGACGTTGGCGGCCCACCAGCCAGCCTGCTCGCACGGTTCGGTTGCCAGCACGAGTCGTTCGCGGACCGCGACGACACGTTTGCCAAGCGCCGTTGTGATGGGGTCGACGAAACCTTCAGGTGCCAAGTAGGCGACCGTTGCAGCGCTAACAGGAGAACTCACGGGCGGCGAGCCTAGCGCCATCGGGCACTAGCCACGAGTGACAACACCTGACGTTTGCTCCTACGCTGAGCTTTGCCAACCGGAGCCACCGAAACTGCGACAACCACACATCCGGCACTAGCAAACCCGCCTGCAACACATCCGCTTCACACCGGACAGCCAGCGCATCCTGATTGGCAGCACCGACAACACGAAGAACGAACCCGCTAGCCGCCTTCGGGCACGAACGGCAACGTCGGCGGCCGCTGCACAGCGTCATCACCAAAAATATCGATGAAGAACCAGCCCAACGTGAAGTCGACGAACTCGGCCACGTTGAAGCCGATGTGCGCCTGCCAGAAAAGCGGCGCAACCCCAACCTCAATGCCACACAGGTCGACGGCTCGCTGCGCCGGCGTCAACGCGAACGGCCCCTGATCGTCGAGGTCGAACACATCAGACAAAAACAACCACGAGGTCACGTCGTCGAAGCCCTTCGGATCAGCGACATGGTTGCCGGTCGTTCCCGTGGCGAACAGACGCGAAAAATCCTGGCCGTAGCCAAGCGGACCGAGGGTCGTAAACGGGATGCCGGTGCCGTGATTGGTCAGCACGTTGCCCGGCGTCTGCCACCAGGTGTCCTTGCCGTAGCCGTATTCTGAATACCAGCCACCGACGACCCCCCCAACCGGCCCAATCTTAACGTCGGCACCAACGCCAAATGCGTCGTGCTGCCAGCGATAGATAAAGCAGTCTCCGAGATCCGTCATGCGCGCGTCGACGTAGCGACACGCACCGAAGGGCAACAGCAGCACAACAAGAGCGAGCGCACGCATTGGGACTGTTCTACTGGACGACGGGTGCTCGCTGCTACCATTCACACAATGAGCCATGTCCTCGATCAACTGCGCGACCGCAGCAAGCAACGCAACGCGCGGATCGTGCTGCCCGAGACCGGCGACCCGCGCACCCACGCAGCGCGGCAACAAATAGAGCGCGATGGCCTTGGCCAAGTCATCTGGATCGATGATCCGTCCACCGACCCCCGCTTCGACGAAGTGGCGGCACACGTGCTGGCGCGCCGTCAGCACAAGGGCGTCACAGCCGAGCAAGCCCGCGACCTCGCAGCACTGCCACTGATCTTCGGCGCTGGCCTAGTCGCAACCGGCCACGCCGACTGCGGTGTTAGCGGCGCCGCCCATTCGACGGCCGATGTGATTCGCGCCGGACTGATCTGTCTCGGCACAGAACCCTCGATTCCGTTGGTGTCCTCGATGTTCCTGCTCGTGCGCGGCAACGAAGTGCTGTCGTTCGCAGATTGCGGCGTGATACCTGACCCGGACACCGAGCAACTGGTGCACATCGCCAACGCCACCGCCAGCAACCACCGGCTGTTTACCGGCACCGAACCTCGCGTCGCGTTTTTGTCGTTCAGCACGCACGGCAGCGCCTCGCACCCAAAGGTCGACAAGATGCGAACCGCCTGCGATAAGTTTCGCGCGGCGCACCCCAATGTCGTCGCCGACGGCGAACTGCAGTTTGACGCAGCCTACGTCGCCGCGGTCGCACAGCGAAAATGCCCCGACAGCCCGCTCGGCGGCAGCGCCAACGTACTGGTGTTCCCCAATCTGGACGCAGGCAACATCGCCTACAAACTGGCCGAGCGCCTCGCAGGCTTCGAAGCATACGGACCTCTGCTGCAGGGGCTGAGCAAGCCATGGCTCGACCTGTCGCGCGGCTGTTCGGCGGAAGATATCGCCGGCGTCGCGACCATCGCCAGCGCCATGCTGGGCTAGCTCCCCGGAGCAGCGCGAAACTGCTGCACAACGCGGCCGAGCCAGCCAACGACTCGTGGCCTAGTAGCCACGCTCCGATACGAGGTAGACCGCAAAGCTGCCAAGCCAATGGCCGCCTTCGTAGTGTTCACCAGTGACCGCCGCGAGGCCTGCCGTGCGATGCGCAGCCGCAACTGCAAGCACCGCTGGTCGACGGACGTCGTATGAGCCAAGCCCCTGCGCGATGCCTTCGAGCATCCAGGCGCGCGCCAGGTTCAGGCCATCTAGGTGTGCCAACTTGCCATCCGACTTGTCCGTCACAACAGCGGGCGTCAACGCGAACTGCTCGGTGATGCCTGGCAGGAACCCGCCAAGCCAGTCACCAAACTCGGTCTCGGTCAGCACGCGCCGCATCAAGTCTGCTTCAGCTAGGCCTGGCGACAGGAAGTCCTGGCCACTCGGTTCGAAGGCGAAGTTCCAGTTGCGATCGCCCAAGTAGAAGGCCTTGGCGCGCGCGACAATCAACTCTTCGAACTCTCGGTCTTCGACGGTGCGCGCCCAATCCAGCATCAAGCCCATCGCGAAGGCTGTCTGGCTATGCTCGCCCGTGCGAATTGGGTGACTGAGTTTAGGCAACCACGCGACCAAGCGGTCGCGCACAGCCATGGCCAACGGTGCGAGGATGGCCGCCCACTGCACAGCAACCAGATCATCCCAGTCACGCAACTCCGCATCGAGTTGCAGCAACCAGGCCAATCCGTACGGTCGCTCCCACGAGGCTCGGCCCTTGACGTTGAAGTGCGCGACCTCGTCCGTGATGTTCGCGACGGTCAACGAACGATCGAGCGCTGCGCGTGCAGCATCCGCAAACTTCGCGTTCGGAAACTGCCGTGCGAGGCGCGCCAGCAGCCAATGCCCGTGCACCGACGAGTGCCAATCGAAGCAACCGTAGAACGCCGGAGTCAACGCGCGCGGCGGCTGCACGTCGCCATCGGACTGCATCACGTGACTGATCTTGTTCGGATACTCGCGATGCACGCAAGTCAGCGCCAACTGCGCAAAGCGGCCGGCATGCTCCGCCGTGAACACCCGTTTTTGCGGCGCCTGACGCACAATAGACGGCGCGATCGGCGCACACGCAACGGCAAGTAACGCGAGCAATCCGAACACAGGAGTTGTCTGACGCATAATGATTCTCAAGCGCGATCGCGAAGCCGCAACTGGCCGCACGCAGCTTGCGCATCGGGGCCCGATGAGTCGCGGATCTTGGCGAGGATGCCGCGCGCCTTGACCGCCTTCACCATCGCGACGATGCGAGCGCGGCTGGGCGCTTCGAACGACAAGCCGTCGACCGGATTGTAGACGATGAAGTTGACGTAGCCGCGAACGCCTTGCAGCAGGTCGCACAGCTTTTCGATGTCTTCCTCGCTGTCGTTGATGCCAT
Organism: uncultured bacterium; assembly: GCA_937906475.1. Lineage (GTDB taxonomy): Bacteria > Planctomycetota > UBA1135 > UBA1135 > UBA2386. The sequence goes on along the minus strand of CALCZA010000046.1, from coordinate 16,873 downwards.
GCAACAACGTCCACTCGATCTGGATCGGCGTGCCAACGTCGCGGCCGTAGGCATCGGCGGCGGCGACGATGTCGCACAACGGATCCTTATGCGCGCGCGGCAACAATTCACCGCGCTTCGCTTCATCGGCAGTGTGCAAAGACAAAGCGAGGCACGGGCGCACTTCAGCGGCTCGCATCTTCTCAAGTGGTTTGACACCCCCGACCGTCGACAGCGTCTGCCGACGCGGCGAGATCATCAGTTCGTCCTGGATCCGCGCAACGGCCGCCAAGACGTTGTCGAGATTGTGCGACGGCTCACCCATGCCCATGTAGACGACGCGGTCGATCGGCATCTGCCGGCGCGCATGTACAACCTGCTCGACAATTTCGTCGACAGACAGATGCCGCTCGACCCCAAACAGACCAGACGCGCAAAACTTGCAGCCAACCGCGCAGCCAACCTGGCTCGACACGCAACACGCGCCGACCGGCATCGCGACAGTTTCGACCTTCTTACCGTCTTCGAGTTGCAGCAGCAGCTTGACCGTGCCATCAATCGAACGGGTTTCTTCGCAGACCTGCGTGTGCAGCCCTTTGGCGAGCCACTGCTTGAGCAGATCTAGCTCGGCAGCCGACAGCGTCAGCCCCATGCGATCAAACGCATTGGCCACAGGCTCGGCCGCGAACTCACCGCAACCAATGCGCGCCTGCGCCAACAACCGCCGCGCCAACAAGGCCTTCGGCCGTGGCAACACCGCAGTGATCGCCGACAAACCCTTGAGCTGCGCTACCGGTGACTCGTCTACCATGCCTGCTGCTCGCGAAACGTCGTGATGTGCGCAACGTGATGCGCACCGTGCCACGCGTATATCGTGACGATGTCATCGAGAGTCAGCTGGACCCTCAGCCTGACTTGTCCGATCGGGGAACGAGAATCTGCCACAGCTCTATGTCTCTTTACGATTCGGCAGGAACAACGATCACAAGCTCCGCACCTTGATCGACAGTCGCGCCATTCTCGGTCGCAACCGATTGCACCGTGCCGGCGACTCCAGCGGACAACTTGTGCTCCATCTTCATGGCCGACACGACGACCAACGTCTGGTCTGCTTCGACCATGTCGCCCGGCTTGCACATGATCTCGAGAACCGTGCCGGTCATCGGCGCGCGAACTGTGCCATCCGACACACCGCCGCCGCCGCCGCGTCGAGACGCCGGCGCTTCGAGCGTGTGCGTTTTGCCATCGACGCGCAGCATGTAGCTCTGCTGCGAACCGGCACCGTAGGCGACCGATCCCTTGCTATCGTCACCGAGTTTCTGAATGCGCACGCCGCCATCGGCGAGAGCGCGCGCGTCGTATTCGTAGCTATTATCACCAACGCGAACGCGGAAGCGGTTGCCGTCGATGCTCTCGACCTGCACGGCGACAGTCTCGCCGTCGCGGACGAACTCACGAGAAAGCTTCATCGCGTCACCTCAAAGAGTCGGAAGCCATTCAGGTTCTGCCACACAGCGGTGGAACCTTGGGTTGAGCCACTTGAGGTTGCGCCGCCACCACCACCTGACTGACGCGCCAGCGCCTGGCACAACACCGCGGCCGCAAGCACATGATCATCCGGCGCACCAGGGTTGCCAGTAGCACTGTCACCGGCAGCCAACTCGGGCCGTTGCGACAACATATCGGTGCTGATCGCTGCCGTGCGGAACGCTTCGTCGTCGACAATCCGGCGCAGAAAGTCGACGTTGGTCGGAATACCAAGATACGCAGTGTCGCCAAGAGCTTGGCTCAAGCGTTCGCATGCCATGGCCCGATTCGGTGCCCAAACAATCAGTTTGGCGAGCATCGAGTCGTAGAACGGCGGCACCTCCCAGCCAGTGTAGACGCCGCTATCGACGCGAATGCCGGGGCCGTGTGCTTCGCGCACCAACTCAAGCAATCCCGCCGCGGGGATGTAGCCCTGTTCCGGCGACTCGGCACAGATACGCGCTTCGATCGAGTGACCGCGCGGCGTCAAGTCGTGTCCGGCCAGCAGTTCTTCGAGCTTGCCACCAGCGGCAACCTGCAACTGCAAGTGCACGAGATCGACCCCAGTCACGAGTTCGGTCACCGGATGTTCTACCTGCAACCGCGTGTTGACTTCGAGGAAGTAGAACTCGTCGTTGGCGTCGAGCAAGAACTCACAGGTGCCGGCGTTGTCATAGCCAACGCGCTTCGCCAGCGCGATCGCGGCGGCGCCCATCTGCTGACGCAACTCTTCGCTGATCACCGCCGACGGCGCTTCTTCGAGCACCTTTTGATGACGGCGTTGCACCGAACACTCGCGTTCGTGCAGCGACACCACGTGACCGTGCGAATCGGCGATGAATTGGATCTCGATGTGCCGAGCCGGGAACACCGCGCGCTCAACAATCATGCGGTCATCGCCAAACGAATCGCGCGCTTCGCGACGACCGGCAGCCAGCGCTTCGGCCAGATCTTCTTCGCGCTCGACGCGACGCATGCCGCGGCCACCGCCGCCAGCACTCGCCTTGAGCATCACCGGCATGCCAATCTGCTTGGCTACCTCGATCAACTTCTCGTCGCCGGCGTCCTGCTCAGTGCCAGGGATCACCGACACGCCAGCAGCCACGGCTTCTTCGCGCGCGGCCTTCTTGCCACCGAGGCGATCCATTGCATCCGCATTGGGACCGATGAATACCAAGCCCGCTTCGTGCACCGCGCGAACGAACGCACTGTTCTCGCTCAGGAAGCCATAGCCGGGGTGAATCGCTTGGGCACCAGCCGACTTTGCAGCCGCCAGCACCTTGTCGATGTCGAGGTAGCTCTCGGCCGCTGTATTCCCGCCGAGTGCGACAACATGATCGGCGGCGAGCACATGTGCGCACTTTTCGTCGGCATCGCTGTGCACCGCGACGGACTCAATGCCGAGCTCGCGCAAGCCCCGCATGACGCGCACCGCGATCTCGCCGCGATTGGCGACGAGCACGCGTTGGAAGGGAGGTTGTTCTGCCATCTGAGCCGGAGACGATAGCGGGCGAGGCGCTCGCTTTCCTTCCCGACGCTGGTAATCGTCTGACACGGTCGACCGCTCGCTTAAGATGCCCCCATAGATATGAAGTGCAGCGAACCGAGCAGGTTCGCGTTACCGGCTTTTTCTGAGCAGGCCCTCGCCTACGGTTTGTGCAATGACCGACGAGCCGATGCCCACCTCACCGAGAGAACCGGAGATTGAGTTGTTAGGCCGGGTTGCGCACGAAGCGCTGCGGCTGATGCGCGGTGCGCTTTGGGTCGGGGGCGTCACGGCGCTGGTTTACGGCTACGAGCAGTACGCGGCACCCTCCCAGAATCCGCCAATGCTCGGCGTGAGCAATCCGGTGATGCCATCCGCCCTTGGCACCATCTGGATCACGCTTGGATTGCCACTGGTGCTGCCGACTTGTTGGCTGCTGAAGAAGCGCTGGGCGTGTATCAGCATGGCTATTCTCTATTCGTTGATGTGGTTCGTACCGATGAACTTGCCCGATGACAGCCCGTATGGCTTCATCCTGCGCTTCTTCACGACGACCGTCGCGCTCTCGACGCTTCTCGTCTGGCGCACACTCTGGCAATTGACCAATCCCAACCCACGGCCGACGGCCTGATACGGCGCGTCGCAGGGCCGATCCGCGCACGGCGATAATTGTAGGCCGCATCAACGCGAATCGGCCACGGGGTTGCCCACGGCCGCCATTGGCGAGACGATGGTCGCGACCCACTGCGAATGCCATACATGCTGACTCTCTTCCGGTCCGCCGCGACCGCCGCTCTAGCTTTTGTAGGAGTGTTGTCGGCGCAGGTCCCGCCCGGCGCACCGATGCCACGAGATGTGGCGCTCGAAACCACCCTGCCCGCGACTGGCCCCGCCCAGCAACGCATGCAGGCTGGCATCACCGCGCTAACGAACGGCAACTTCGAAGAGGCCCGTAAGCACTTGTTTGCGGCACTCGAGTTCCACCCGTCGTCGCCGGATCTGCTGTTAGAGTTGGTCTGCGCCTCGAGTAACAACCTCGACGCGATGTCGCAATGGACCGAACGCTATGTGCGCGCGGCAACCAACGAGAAAGGCCGCTTCAAAATGGGCGGCCCGACGCGCAAGCGCCTGCAGCCAATCAAACCAGCGGCGCAACGCATCAAGAACGCGCAAGCGCTCAGTGCCAAGCGGGTAGCTGCGATCACCGAACTGTCGCGCTTCATCATCAAGCAGAAGGTGAAGGGCAAGCAAACGGCAGCGCGCGCGCTGCTCGTGCGATGGGCGAGCGAGGTGCTGCTAAAGGTTGCTAAGGGCTGCCCGCAAGCACTCGCGAAAGTCAGCTTGGCTATCGACAACCACCAGGCGTCGTTCGCACCCGACTACGACATCATCTATCGCGCGCTGGCGAAGATCATGAACCAGCCGGTGCCGGAGGAAGGCGAGGACTCCGATGCGCCAACGACAGGCCAAAGCAGCGATGCGCGCGTCATCAATGACCAACGCATTCGTGCCGCACGCATTTTGGTTGGATTGGCACGTCAGGTTGCGTTCAAGGACTTGAAGGGACCACGGCCAGCAGGCCCCGGTTCGCATGCCGCAGACGCGCGCAAGATCCTCGCCGACGAACGTAAGCGTGATGTTGAGGCAGGCAAGATCTGGACGATCGCCGAACTTGAGGACATGTCCGAGGAAGACATCGTCCGCTTCACCGAGGAACACAGCGATTGGCACCACGTCGGTCTCGCGTTAAGCACCAACGGCTTCTACCGCATCGAAACGACTTGCGGACACGAGACCTTGCTGCAAACCGCCAAGACGATCGAACTGCACCACGGACGTTTAATCAGCCACTTCGGCAAGGACCCGTTTATAGACCGCCAGGGCATTGCCCGCATCGTCCCCGAGAACAGCGACATGGAAACGGAAGGTGCGCCGTTCTGGTGGGCCGGTGGCTTCCAAGGTGGCGACCGTACGACAGTGCGGTTCGCTTGGAGCAACATCGCGTCGCTAGGCAAAACGCTGACGCACGAACTGACGCACCGCTTCGATGGCGTGCTGCGACCGTTCATGCCGTCATGGTATGGCGAAGGCCATGCCGACTGGACTAGCGGTCACTACGGCCAGATGAAGGAGAAGACGTTCACCAAGAACTACCTCCGCATCGGTACCGCAGCGCGCACCTACTACCTAGGCTACGAGCGTAAGAAGAAGTTCTTGCAGCTGCTAAAGGGTGAGATCGAGGACTACCGCGACAACTACCCCGCCGGCTACTCGCTCTACGCGTTCTTGACTAGCTACCCGCCGACCAAGCCGCGCTACCGCGACGTGATGGCGAAGTTCGAACGCAACGCACGCGCAGGCCAACGTGATCCAGTCGGTTACTTCACGTCGACGTTCTGTGATGGCAAGGACGGTCGCCCGGTAGACTTCGACGAACTGCACGAGGACTGGGGCACGTTCTTGCGTGGTTGCTATGACTGGCAGGACAACAAACGCGAGAACAACCAATGGATCAGGGACTACGGCCGTCCACCAAAGGCAGGCGGTTCGCGACCGGTCTTGGACGTGCCGACCCGGTCTTGGGCACGCAACCACGCCGAGCCGTTCTATGGCCAGGAGCACGCGGCTGCGGCGACGCTGCTGTTTGACGAGACTGCCGACATCAACGCAGCGATCGCTGCGGGCGTCTGGTCGCTGACAGCTGATGGTTGGCGACCAGAAGTTGCCCGCGCGTTGGCGAAGGCATTGGCCGCAAGTCGGGAGCAAGATGCCGCGGTGACGTTCGCAGCGATGGCACACAACCACTTCCCCGAAGTTGCCGCGGTGGATGGCAGCAAGGTCCTGGAGCAATTACCGAAGACGCAGGCATTGCTGACGGCAATGGCTACGCGCATCGATGCGCTACTGACCGAGAACGCCACCAACGCCGCCGCCGCGACCGCACGAGACCATGCTTCGATCACCAACAGCTTCGGCATCGCGCCAACCAAGCACGCCAAGCCGGACGCCATTGCGCGCCTGCCGCGCCACCTTGGCAGCAATGGTTTCACCGAGAGTGAACTGACCGGGTTTGAAGACCGCCGTCGCAAGGGTCTTTGGTATGTGACGCCCGAGGGAGACCTGCACGTCGGCCGCAACAAGCCGCGCGAAGGAACCGGCGTGATCGATCGCCGCGCCCACCAGCGCCATGCCTACGCCCACTCGGTCACGTGGCTGACTCCCGGCCACTACGTCATTCGTGGCCGCGTGCACTGGACTACGTCATACGTTTCTGGCGCGATCGTGCTCGGCCACACGCGCCGCGACCGCAGCATCCGCATCGGCTTCTCAGCCGGCGACTTCAACTATGCGCGCGGCAAGAGCGAGTCGAATGACCGCGAAGGGCGCGTGAGTTTGAACTTGCGCGGTCTGTGGGAACGCGACGGCAAGCTGCCTAGAACGCAATTCAACACATCGGTAGAGATCCCCGAAAAGCAGAACTGGTTCGCTTACGAACTGCACGTTCGTGGCCCGCGCGTCGAAATCGTGATCAACGACGAAGCGCTGTGGGAATACGCGGTACACGATGGCACACCTATCGAAGGACACCTCGGATTCGCAACCAGCACCGGTGCCATCCGCGTGCAACAACCGACGGTGCAACGACTCGACAACGAAGTCACGTCACCCGTTCTCGGATTGGATCTGCAACGGCAGCCGACGCGCTCGCTGAAGCAATTGATGCAGTTGCAAACACGCGGTATCCCAACGCATCCCGATGGCACGCTGGTGTTGTGGCTTCCGACTGTCGACGAAGGATCGCCATCGAACCGCCTCGGCAGAGCGATCAGACAACTGAGCAAGATCATGCAGGACAAACTGCAACACCCTCAGCAGTGGGTCCTAGCAGTGCCAATCAATATGGGTATGCTGGACCGCACGACAACGGTCGCCGACCTGCAAGACTTGCGCCCCGGGCCATTCCCCATTCTCGAACACCAGATTGGGGACCCGTTTGATGGCCCGTATCCGTGGGTGCTCTTCCTTGATGCGCAAGGAGTTCTACGAGCGGCAGCCAACAGCCGTGATACTGGCATCCATACGAAGGTCGCGAAGTGGTCACAGATCTATCGCGGACGGTAACGCCGCGGGGCCAATGACCCCTAAAGTCACAATTCGAACTGCGACTATGACTCTGTCGCAAGTTCCTGATTCATAGTTCGCGACGCGTAATCGAGACAATGCTGCACAATCACCTCAGCCAAACCGCAGGCAATCTGCTGACCGCGACCGCGGGTTTTACTGGGGAGCAATTCTTTGCGGCAATGGCCAAGGCGCTAGCAGACAACCTTGGCATGCGCTGGGCATTGATCGGCGAGATCAAGGGGGACCGCATCTCCGTAATCGCGGGTCATGGCAATGGTGCCCCCATTGATGTGTTTGACTATGAACTCCGGGGCTCACCGTGCGAGCAGGTGCTAACGCAAGCTACGTGCACCTACCGCGCAGATGTCACGAACACATTCCCCGAAGGCAAGTTGCTCAGCGACATGGGCGTCGAAAGCTACTTTGGCATCACCGTCCACGGCGCGTCGGGGCTCCCCATCGGCATCATCAATGCGATGAACGACAAGCCCATCGTCGAAGCACCGGAGTGTCTTGGGCTGCTGCAACTGTTTGCATTGCGAGTCGGTGCGGAAATTGAGCGACGAAGTCTTGAGCAGCAACTGAGCCACTCGCAAAAGCTGAAGAGCCTGAGCGTGCTGACCGGCGGCATTGCAGACAAGTTCGACAATCTCCTAGCCGGCATCCTCGGCAACATCGAGACCGCCCTATCAGCACGGCCAGCCAGCGACCAGGGCGTGACGCAACCGCTCAATGACGCCAAAGTCGCCGCGCGCGCCGCCGGCCAACTAACTAGACAACTGCAGGCCTACGCAGACTCCTCCGACAGCAATCGCCAACAAGTCACAATCGCTAAGCATGTCGAGGAGACGGCTTCGATGATGCGCCGCATGCTTCAAAGCGGGACGCAACTGCAGATCAACATTCCCGACAACGCACCAAGCATCATTGCGGACCCCAGCCAATTGCGGCAAGTCCTATTGAACTTGATCGTCAACGCCAACGAATCGCTCGAGGGCGCCGCTGGCACAATCACGATTACGCTTGAGGTATCGCCCCCAAACTCGCCTGAGTTCGGACACATCCACCACTCGTCCAACGACTTCAACCGCAACACCGAACACGTCGCCATCAGCATTCGCGACACTGGGGTTGGCCTCAGTCGCACTGCCACAGCGCAGATCTTCGACCCATTCTTCTCATCAAAGGGACTCAGCCGTGGTCTCGGCCTTTCGGCCGTTCTTGGGATTCTCGACAACCACGATGGTGCAATCGCCATCGACACATCCCCGGGGCAGGGCAGCACCTTCACCGTCTACTTCCCAACGACAACAGAAGTGGCTCCCGCAGTAACCGACCTCCAGCCCACAAGCCCCAAAAAGCGCCTGCGCGTACTAGTCGTTGACGACAACGACATCGTGCGTAAGACCCTGGCCCGAATGCTGGAACGGCTTGGCTACATCGCCATCGAAGCCGAAACCGGCGACGCTGCTCTCAAGGTCATAGAAGCCGAAGACTTGAGTTTCGACTGCATGGTGATCGACCGCATCATGCCAGGTCTGTCTGGCCCACAACTGATCAACAGCATCCGCTCAATCGATGCCGATGTGCCGATCGTGCTAACCACCGGCTTCGGCGACGCCAACGACATGCCACCGGGAACCATCAGCGGCCTGCTATCGAAGCCGTGGACCGCCAATGACGTCGTCGTCGCCATGCGCGGCGCACTGGGCCAACCAGCCGAATAAGCCGAGAATCGGGCGTGGTTAGCTCGGCCCACCGCCGGGCGGGATCAGCTTGCTCATTGCGGTATCGCGCTGCTTCATCAAGAACGCCAAGCGTCGGCGCTCACTAACCAACGGGAACTGCGGCTCAGGCTTCGGTCCAGATTGCGCCGCCGAATAGATCTCAAGCAACGCGGTGACATGCTCGTCGAGGCTGGGCGACGGCGCAGGAATGTTGGCTCGCAACTGCTGCCGCAACTGTGGTTCATCGAGGAAACGCAGCATGGCCGCGGCAAGGTCGTCGACGTCACCTGATCGCGATGTGACACCAGCACCGCCAGCGCGCTCCGGTAACGCGCCCAGATCACTGGTGATGCACGGCAAACCAAGTTCGAAGCATTCGTCGAGAACCAAACCGAAAGTCTCGATGCACGTGCTCGGAAAGACGCCAACATGCGGATTCGCGGCGTGCAACTTCGCAGCATCAAACGGACCGTGGAACGTGACCTGCAAGCCATCCGCGAGAGCGCGCAATTCGGTTTCGAACGCAGCGCTTTCGAAGCCGCCCAACACGTGTAATTCCGAACGTCCTGGTCGCAGTTCGCACACTTTACGATGAGCTTGCAACAGCACGTCGACACCTTTGTGACGCCCAATACCACCCCAGAATGTAAAGCGCAGGGGGTCGCCTTCTTGAGGCATCGACAACGCCGGCATGCTATTGAAACGCTGATTGTAGCCCAGCGGCAGCGTCTGGTAACGCTCGCGGGAAACTCCGGTCGTCGCCGACAACAGATCAGCCGTGCTACCAACTGTAACCAACACGGCACGCGCTAACGACAGTTCGGCGCGGTAGTGATCCGCGTAGAGGTCGATGCCGTCCGCAATTTCGTGTGGTGGCTCGTAGCCGTAGAGAGGGACACACTTGCCACAGCTCTCGAAGGAGAGTTCGCGACGACACGCTTCATCTCCCTTGCGGCGACGGAATGCGCGCGGACAACTCGTGTAGTAGTCATGCAGCGTGACGACGGCCGGCACGCCGACGCGTTCGCACACCTCGATCAAGTTGCACGTCAAGCGAACCCAGTGGTGCACATGCACGAGCTTGGGTTGACGCTCTCGCAAGAACTGCTCGAAGCGCGCCTCGACTTCAGGATGCCACATCTTCACGTGGTGATCGAAGAACAAGTCGTTTCGCTGCAGGCGATGCACGACCAGACCCTCGACCTCGCCCTCGGTCAAGGTCACCTCAGCAGCTGCATGCTGCGACCCGCTGAGTACCTCGACGGTCAAACCGCGCGCGCGTTGCCGCTGCGCTAGATCAAAGGCATAAGACTCCGACCCACCCCGGCTCTCCGGCGGAAACTGGTGGATCACGTGCAAGACATCCATCGACACACTTCGCATCCTAGCCTGCTCAGCGCGCTTACCGTGCTGAGATCCTTGCCGACACACTGTCCGCACCACCAAAAGCCTGGGCCGCACCCAACATGTACCGCTTCAACGTCCCCTATGGCCCATGGTCAAGACGACGCTGGTGGCCTATCCTGTGCGCTTCCTTATCACCCCTGTAAGATCGATGCGTAGCCTGCGAATCCTCACCATTCTGACCGCCGCCCTAACCCTTCCGTTGCTGTGCAACGCGCAAGACAAGAAGCCGACGAAGCTCGACGCCAAGGTCTACGACCACTTCGGCGCCGGCATCACCAACGGCGAGAAGCCGCTCTCACTTGCCGAAGCGATCAAATCCCCGGCGAAGTTCGCGGGTAAGAAGATCCGCCTCGAAGCGCCAATCACCGGCGTCTGCCAGACAAAAGGTTGCTGGATGAACCTCGGCAAGCCCGACGCCAAGGGCAACCCGCCGGTCTTCGTCAAGTTCAAGGACTACGGCTTCTTCATGCCCAAGGATTCGAGTGGCCGCACCGCGATCGTCGAAGGCACCATGAGTTTCAAGCAAGAGACCGTTGCCGAGACCAAACACTACCTCGAAGACGCAGGCAAGCACGACGAGGCCAAGAAGGTCACGGAGGGTCGCAAGATCCTGCGATTCATGGCGAGTGGCGTAGCGATCAAGAAGGCCCTCAACCTCACCAACTACGAGCAGTTTGGCGGCGGCGTCAAGTCGGGCACCGAACCGCTATCACTCGCGGCGGTGATGGCGAACCCGCAACAGTTCGTTGGCAAGCCAGTGCTGCTCACTGCGCCGATCACTGGCGTCTGCCAGTCGAAGGGTTGCTGGATGAACCTCGGCAAGCCACTCGCAAACGGCAATCCGCCGGTCTTCGTCAAGTTCAAGGACTACGGCTTCTTCGTACCGAAGAACGCGAGCGGTCGCCAAGCGGTTGTCGTTGGCGAACTATCGTTCAAGCAGGAGACCCTCGCAGAGACCAAGCACTACCTCGAAGACGCAGGCAAGCACGACGAGGCCAAGAAGATCACCGAGGGCCGCAAGATCCTGCGATTCATGGCGAGCGGTGTCGCGATCGAGAAAGCCAAGAAGTAGCGGCGGTGCCGAAGCCACAGTAACCGTCACCGGTTACCGGGGCGTTGCTGACACGCTCCCATCAAGCTGCCACGGATGCACGCTGCGCGTCGGCTCATCCGTATCGCTGCGTTTTGCCGCGGCGACGACGTCACCCGTGATCGCATTGTGCGCAACTAATTGCTCGGCACGACACGCGACGACGTATCGCATGGGCGCCGGGATGCCGTGCGGCGCGCAAACACCGCGACCTTCTGCATCTTGGTGCTGACGCACATCGATCAATCGTTGACTGATGCCAGGCGCTGAAGCCACGCAGCGCCACCTTGCCCAACCGAAGCATGCTGTTCACGGATTAAACAGCACTGCGCTGATCCAGCACTCGCCGTATCGTCGCGTTGCCAGCAGCGAGACGATGTCACGGTTGCGAACCCACTATGACTTACAAGTATGCCGTCTTCGCCCGCCTGCCTGATGAGGCAACCGCGCGCATGCTGCTAGACACGCTCGGCGCAACGAGGAAAACCCGAACGAAGTCCAAGTTGTTCGCATGCACGAGTGATCGCAGTGCCAACGGCCACATCGCAGGCCTGATGAACAACAGTACCTGGGCCGAGTCCGACGTGCGGCGCGGCCTCACCATTGGTGTCAGTATTGGAGCGGTGCTCGGCACGACGCTCGGCTACACGCTCTTCTACATTCTCAAAATGCCAGCCAGCATTGGCATCCTGCTGGGCGGCATCATGGGAACTGGGGTCGGCACGCTGATGTCTGGAATTGTTGGCGCAGGGCTCGTGCACCCCAGGCTCAAACAGGTCATCAAGCATCTCGAAATCGGTCAAGCTGCCGTTGCGATTTCAAACTACACGCGCAATGAGCATCAACGCGCCATCGAACTCGTACAGCCCAAGAGCGTCGAATTTGAAACAAACCGCTAACGCAACTGCAACCTAGCGATGCCATAGCCGTGGTCACTGGCCTTGGTGCTTTGACGGCCGGGTTGGCATCCGAGCAACGCGTTGACGTGCAGGATTTCGTAATCGGCTGTTCTTGCAGCCACCTGGCGCTTCGCGACCACACCGTGCATCAAGGCTTGCGACATCCCGCGATGGTTGTAGTCAAAGCGCAAAGGCGCTGGCACGCGATCCACGAGGTTGATGCTGTGATCGCCAATCAGCGCCTGCAGCGTGTCGCTAAACTCAAAGTCGTTGAAGTCTCCGGTGACGTAGTAGTCGACTTCTTGCGCGCGTAGTTCGGTGAGGTGCATACCGATCAGTTGAGCTTGCTGCACACGAGTTTGGAGCCGCGAATCGAAGCCCGGCTGGTGCGGTGCGAACAATCCGTTTTGATGCCGCTTCGAAGCCAAGTGCACATTGATCACCTCAAGTTCGCCACCGCAGGCAAGCAACCGGAAGCGGGCGACCAGCGGCTTGCGTGACCCTTTGTAGGCCTCAGACTGCGCGCCAATCAACTGCAGCGAGCCTTCGATCAGTTCAACCTTCTTGGGGTCGAACAAGAACCCGTTGCGAATGTTGCCGCCGGGTTGGCCGCCATCGGCGTCGCGCTCGGGCGGGATATCAACCCAATCGTACTTCGGCCCGCCAGCGCGAACGACAGCAACCGCCAATCGCTCGTAGGTTCGGTGCGCGCTGACGACATCGGTTTGCTCAGCACCATCGTCATCTTGCATCTCTTGCAGAGCCACGATGCACGGACTAGCCGCATCTTTCGCGATCGCACGGCCAAGCCCATCGAAGCGTCCATTGGCAATGTCGTCGTCGACATCGCGCCGAGGATCGTTGACCAACGCTGGATTCTCTTTCTTCGTGTCTAGGTTGAATCCGTTTAAGGTCAGTATGCGGACGCTGTCATCGCGATCCATCAAGCTCGTAGACGCCGGCACCACTTCCACCGAACGAACGCTCACCGCACAATCGACGGCCATCTGGTAGGAGGCGACACGGAAGTTGAGGGGACCGACTACGGGCTTGAGCAGTTCCGCGCCGACGTTAACCCTGGGTGCGTTGCCATACTCTAAAATGCGAAATCCGGGCAACCACCGTTCGGGCAAGCGCGGATCGATGAGCACGCCGCCAGCTTGCGTCCGAACCAAGTCCGCGCCGGGTGGCATCACTACGTAGTCACCAAACGCATTGCTAGGCGCAACGAAGATGGAACCCGCAGGTACTCCAACCAACATGCCTTCGAGACTGTTGAGCAAGACCGCCAATTCATGCGGCGGAACCAACACACGTTCAGCCGTCAACCAAAACGGTTCGATCGTCGGCCCCCGATCCGCAACCACGCGCGTCGACCGCTCAGACAACTGCGTCGTCGGCCGCGCATCCGAATCCAACTGAAAGTTCACGACCTCGCCGTGCACTTCCACCAAGCTGCCAACAGGCGGTCGACGACGGCGCTCGTAGACGAACAGTCCGTGCGACGAATCACTGCCCGCTTCGCCATCGGAGTCTTGAATAAAAAATCCCCTGCGCGTCGCGCCGGTGACTACGCCGCGTGTTGTGACAAGCTGACCTGCGAACTTCGAGAAGAGGTCTGGTCCTTGGATTTGATGTATCGGTGTTATGGACATTACGAGTTGGAGGTGAGGGACTCAGACTATCCGCGATGCGCGCGTGACGAGATTCTGCAATCTCACACCCTCCGCCGACCCGGAGCCTATGGCGCTTGGGGGACAAGACTTATGCCATGCTGGTGGCTACCCTGTTCAGCAGACTTCTGGTCCGATTGGCGTTCTTGACCAACCGTTCCATCTGCCCCACGAAAGCATGTTTAAGCAATTGACATTCTGGCTCGCCTCACTAACAGCGATTGCCTCTTCGTGCCCCACTCAAACCACGGTAGCGATTCCGACCCACAGCACTGTCTACAACGGCTTCTCGCGCGGATTCTCCCTCGTCGCCCCAACTAACTTCACCATCAGCCAGCTGCAACTGCCACTTAACTCCTTCCAAGTTGGCGACACGGCCAGCTTCTTGCTTCAAGTCAACGGCACGACCCAGTTCCACAGCGTTGGTGGCACCAATGCAATCGTCACCGTACCGACGGTGTCCGTCCAGACGGGCGACACCCTACTCGTCATCGGCAACTGGTCCGCTGCAGTGACCGGCCAATTCACCGCCCACAACTCCTACGGTATGTCGGCTCCGTTCGCGTCGTCGATCAACGGCGTCCCGGTAACGCTCGACCGCGGCGGTTGGCAGTTCGACATTGGCGACCCCAACTACGTGAATGCCACTGGTTTCACCGGAGCGATCGGCAGCATCGGCCGCGTTATCATGACGATCGATCCGCCCGCAGGGGCGCTTGCTCAGGTTGTCTCGCAAGGCTCCGGCTGCGGCGGTACTGCCGATTACTCGTCGTTCTACGAACTCGTCAGCACCATGGGCATGGACCTGTCGGGCCAACGCATCACGGGCACCGCCACAACTACCGGCTTCGACATCACGCTCGCCCCGGGCCCCGGCTTCGCCGTCCCACTCGGCGCGTCGCTACTCGTTGGTATAGGTGACGACGACACTGTCAACTCCACTACAGTTGGCGGCACGCTCGGCATGTTCATAGGCTCGAACGGCTGGATGGCAACTGCCGCTGGCAACACCAACCACTGGGCGCCGACCGGGGCGAGCTTCTCCCTGAACCCGGCCGCAGCTGCCTACGCCTGGACCGACCTGCAGCCGAACGCGACTGGCAGTGGCGGCATCTACTACGACGAAATCGGCACGGTTGCTCGCGTAACCTACGACAACGTCTTCGGCTGGGGCACGACGGCCGGCAACTCGATCCAGATCACGATCGACACCGCGGACGGCGACTTCACCATCGAGTTTGGCGCCCTCAGCACCGCCAACCCGGAAAACTGGCTGGCCGGCTACTCCAATGGCGGCCCGGTCGTCGATCCGGGTTCGATTGACATCACCGCCGTAGCGCCGCTCTCGCTTACTCAGGTGACCAACGTCGTGCTCGACCTGGCGCTGAATGCGATCGGTCGCCCGGTTCAGGGCGCTAGCAACGTCGCGTTCGAAGTAACGACGAGCAACATCCCAGCTTCGGCTATCTCGCACCTCGCCATTTTGGGGCTCATGGCTCCACCCGCGCCGCTCGACGCGGTCGGCATGCCTGGCTGCTTCCTGAACACGTCTCTAATCAGCCTGGATCTGCAAATCGGTGTTGGCGCCAGTGGCGATTACACATGGACCGCCCTGACCCTGCCCGCCGGTCCGATGCTCTTCAACGGCTTCGAGTTCAACGTGCAGTCGATGATCTTCGGCTCCCTCGCGAACAGCTTCCTCGGCATTGGCGCTCTCACGAGCAACGCCCTGGCGTGCACGATCGGCGATGTGTAGCCAACTGAGTTAATATCGCTCTTCGCGAGCGACCGCGGCGTTCACAGATACATACGGCAGAGTCGCTTGGCATCGATGGACGCCGACCGACAGCCGCGATATGGAAGGGTCATGCTGGTCTACAAGATCTTCCGCGACTCCGAGTGGCAAGCACTGCGAAACGACGGGCAAAGCACCGGCTCCCCCATCGATCTCACAGATGGATTCGTGCATCTATCCACCGGGGAACAAGCCAGCGAGACCGCCGCGAAGCACTTCGCTTGTCAAGCGAACCTCATGCTGTTGGCATTCGAAGCAGAGGCACTGGGCAGCGACCTGAAGTGGGAGCCATCGCGTGGTGGCGCGCTGTTTCCGCACCTCTACCGAGCACTGAAACTCAACGAAGTGATCTGGACCAAGCCGCTACCGCTTGTAGATGGCCAACACGTCTTTCCAGACGAAGTGTCGTAGCAGCAACTACCCGGTCCGGTAGCTCTCGGGCAGAACCTTGGCCAACCCGATCTCGCTCGTCATGCTCGGCTGCTCAAGGCGAGCGAGTTCCGGCGCGGCTCCCGTATCGTTGAGCCAACGCCGGTCGAACACGTGCGGCGGGCCGAGACCACGAGTCCGAGCATTCATGCAGTAACGCGGTTCGGCAACCTGCGCGCGAAGCTCACAGATCATCTTGGGCAACAAAGTCCACCACTTGCATTCACCGACAGTTCTCCGGATCGTCTTTACCATGCCCGTTCGCCCAATTCGTCATCTCATTCACTGCGGCGCCTTGACGTTGCTACTGGCAACGGTGTCGTCTTGCGGCAGTCCCAAGAAGTATGACTGGAAGAACCGCGACGTTGCTTGGAAGTATGGGCCGACAAACGGCGCCGCCAGATTCGAGCATCTGACCGCGACCGGTACGCAAGGGAAGGGCAAGATCACCGAGGGCTGGCATTGCAACCTGACGGACGGCAAGACCCTGACCGTCAAGCCCTACAACCTCGCCAAGTCCCACTCGCTGTTCGGCAAGACCAAGCTGATCATCGGCATGTTCGATAAGAGTGGTGCGAGACTGCACACCGTCACCACCGACCCACTGACGACCGACAACGCGACGTTCACGTTTGAACTAAGCGAAGAGATCACCAAGCCGATCTGGGACTTGGTGATCTGGTTCGGCAAACCATAGGCGCAGATCGCGCTAGCTCGACGTGGCGGCAAGCGCCAC
>CALCZA010000045.1 GCA_937906475.1 uncultured bacterium | reverse complement strand
TCACACGCTTCTTCTTTCGAGGCCACCCAAAATGCCAAAGATCGAGTCCCAAAAGTGAGCTGGGCTCGCTGTTGGGGGCGGGGAACGATAGCGACCTAGTCGACCCTAATCAAGCAAGCGCCCAAGGATTTTTAACGAATACTTTAAAAAGCTTACCGGCAAGGGCTTAGGCCGGCATCTTTCTCGATCTGGCGGGCTTATCTTAGCAACTCTACAGAGCTTCGATTCGCGCGGCTCTGGCCGGGTTAGTCGCCCGCAGCCTGAGTAGCTGTTCCCCGGTTGGCAAGGCCAACTCGAACGTATCCAAAACGACGCCGGCTACATCGCGCGCCACCACCCGGAACACCCCGCCTGAGATCTCGGCGCCACACCAGTGGTAGGCCTTGTGCAGAGACTCGGCACCGAGCTGCACTCGCGGGTCTTCCTTGATGGCGTAAAGCCGCTTCCCACCCCCGCCGCTTACCACCATCGGCACCGGCCACCGCTCGTTGGGCCCGAACCGCTGATAGCAGTGGTCATGCCCGCTCAGATAGAGGCTCACCTGGTGCCGCTCAAGCTCGGGCAGCAACACGGACTGCAACGGACCGTTATGGCCCTGCCTGGAGGCACTGCGAATCGGGTAGTGACTGGCGACAACGATCCAGGGTTCGGTGCACCGAGCGAGCTCGCGCATCAAGAACTGGTGGGTGGGGTGATCCGGCTTGTATGGGCCGTTCGTGATGCTGGTATTGCAGTCCAAAGCAATGATTCGCACCGGCCCGCGGGCAAAGGAGAAGCAGCGCTCATCCCCGGTCACCGGGTTGGTCGGCAGGTGAAAGTTCGCTAGCACCTGCTGCCCCGCGGCGTTCATCACGTCGTGATTGCCGACGACCACATACATCGGCGCGTGCCGGATCAGTTCGCCGAAAGGCCGGAAATAGCCACTGCTGTAGTGCGCATGGAGCCCCTTCGGGTAGATCACGTCGCCGAGATGCAGCGCGAAGTCCGGTTGGTATGCCGCCATCGCCGCACCCACCGTTCGCACGGCCCACTTCGGCGGCAGCCAGTGCATCCTTGACGGCAGATGCATGATCGGCGTCTTCTGCAACCAAACCCACCAAGCCTGGTCACCCGAATCGCCTACGAACGCGAACTTCACCGGTGCCTGGTCATCGCCAGGCTTTGGCGACGTCTGGAAGGTGCCGTGCTCCTCGCCGCCATCGCGTGCCGCCAGTGCATAGCTATAGGTGCGCCCGGGTTGCAGGCCCTCCGCACGAAGCGCATGTCGGCGGCGCGGCGAACTATGGGCGCTAGCCACCACTTCGCCATCGCCATCCATAACCGTCAGATGCAGTCGCTTGGGATCGGCCGTGATCTTCGCGACAGTCGCCGCAACATCAGTGACTTCCTGCACATACGCACCGGTCCGCAATGGCGGATCATCGAGAACGTTCAACCACAGGCAGCCAATACCCGTGAGCCACAAAAGCCGGCGATACCAACGCGTGCGGGTCTTCACCCGACCTTTCTAGCCCCTCACAACGAACGGACAAGAAGCAGTCTACGAACGCGCGAGTTTAGGCCGGATGATGGCAACTGACTGCGGTCGTGATACCGCCGCGAACTTTAAACTCACCGCGCACGCTGAGGCGGCGCGGACTCAGCATTCGCATCAGGTCCGAGAAGATGTCGTTGGTGATTTTCTCGTGGAAGGCTCCGACGTTGCGGAAGCTCCACAGGTAGAGCTTCAAGCTCTTCAACTCGACGCACTTCTGATCTGGCACGTAGTCGATCAGGATCGTGGCAAAGTCTGGCTGGCCGGTCTTCGGGCAGACACACGTAAACTCAGGGCACTCGAACTCAATCTCGTAATCGCGACCCGGCTCGGGATTCGGGAAGGTATCGAGGACGGCACGATCAAGAGGTGCTGGTTCTGGCGACGACATGCCGCGAGCGAAGCAGGTCCATGAGCTGCGAGCAAGTCTCAGGCTAGATCGTCTGCCGCCCAAGGACCCGACCCAGTCGCACCAACGGGCGGCAGCACTGAGGCAACCGAGGTGACGGTGGCAGGGTCAAACTCCATGCAAACCACGCCTTCCTGATTGCTGCAGATGCTGTTACGGCAGGGTCGACACGCCAATTCGCCCGCTCGAACGAATGCCTGGGCCGACGCCGGAGCCGTGCGCTGCGGATCCTGACTGCCGAAGAACACACGCCCCGAAGCGCCGCTCGCCAACAGCACGTGAGTCGCGCCCTGATCCGGCCCGAGAACTTCGCCGCCAGCCTTCGCAACCAACGAGCCGAGCGCAATCATGCGACGGACATCACCGCGGCCGTGACGCATGACCATTCCCTGCGGTGTCGGCATGCCGCTCTCGCCCGGCCCCAACAACAACACGGTCGGCATGCCATCGCGCGTGAACTCGCGCACCGCAGATGGCCGCAACGCTCTCGAATCCGATGTCTCAGTGACGACAACGACGCGGAAGGCGCGTTCCACATCGACGCCAATCCCAGTCAAAACAGCGCGCTCGTCGAGAAGTTCGGCATGGCTCGCAACCAGCGATGGATGACAAAACGGCGCCTCCGGAGCGACTTGCTTTGCCAATTCCCACGCAGCGCGGGCTGGATGCGGAGTCGCCGCGCATTCGACGGTGCGCTGCAGCAAGCAGGCGCTGCGCGGTTCCTGGCGCCAAACTCCCGCCATTCCAATGCGCTTGTCCGCGCCGGACAACCTCGCCACCATCGCACTCTTCCAGTTGCCTTGCAGATCGAGCGCGACGTCGTATGACTCACGCCGCAACTCGCGCCGCAACGCCCACAGTGCCGGCAGGCCGCCGCGCCGATGGAAGCGCACAACACGGTCTAGGCCGTCGACGCCGTCGAGCAACGGTGCCCACTCGCGCTGCGTAACCATCGTCACCCGCCAATCCGGATGGGCCGCCAACAGCGACGTGACGGCCCCAAGCGACTGCACGAGGTCGCCCATCGCCGACAACCGGACCAGCAGTATAGACTTCACTTAGGCACACGCTCTTTGAGCACGAACGCTTTATAGGGGAGTTGCAGGCGGAGCCGAGTCAAGTACTCGGCGGACTGTATGCGCCGCCAATCAGTGTCTTCATGCAGCACCCAGCGAGTATCCGGGAGGCGGCGACGCGTCTCGTCGCCTGTAAGCCAAAGGCCGCTGGCGAGCAGAACTGTCGAATCGAGGTGCCCATACGAACCGAGGTCATCGGACGCAGCAAGCGCATCGATTTCT
This sequence comes from uncultured bacterium, assembly GCA_937906475.1. Lineage (GTDB taxonomy): Bacteria > Planctomycetota > UBA1135 > UBA1135 > UBA2386. The sequence goes on along the minus strand of CALCZA010000045.1, from coordinate 38,716 downwards.
CGACGCAGCAATTGCCCCGATGCCAGCGCCGCTCGCTTGTTCTCCGGCCAACGCAAACTGCGCTCGAGTCCCACCGTCCACGACCCGAGCACCGGCACAATAAGGCTGGCTAGCACAACATGACGCGGCGTACGCACGACCAACGGTAGCATCGCCACAGCCAGCGCCAAACCAACCGACGCATGGCCAGCACGTGGCACAAACGGGATCGCGATCAGTGCGGCCGCGCCCAAGAAACCAAGGAACCACAGGAGACCGCGCGCAAAGCCCGGCACCCCACCGCGATGGCGGTAGAAGTGTGCCACGGCCGGCGAAACCGCGAACGTGAAGAGCATCACGTTTGGCAGCAGGTAGCGAGTAGGCCTTCCCGGGAAGCACGTGAGCAACACCACCGCCAGCACGGCGCCACCGCTGCACATGCGCAGCGTCAGGTCGTTCGCGCTCATGCGCACGTCGCGCGCCCCGCGCCACTCCCAGAAGCACCAGAAGCCGAACGGCAGCAACACCATGATCGCGCGCAACCAGAACGCGGGCGTCTCTAGCACGCTCTTCATCTGGAACAACGCGATGCGGCCAACGGACTCTGCGTTGACGACCTTCAGCATGCCAACCGGGTCGACATACCACTGCCACAGCGGTGCAAAGTAGGCCGCGATGACCAGCACCATCGGCACAAAATGCCAGCATGCCAACCGCAAGCGGCGATGGCGAAACCAGACCAAATACGCACCGACCGCAAACAGGAAAAACGGCGGGCCCTTCTGCAAGAACGCTAGGCCCGCCAGCAGGCCGCTGGCAAGCACCATCAACTTGCTATGATGCCCAGCACCGGCCGCAAGCAGCCAGATCGACATACCGGTCAAACTGGCGAATAGAGGGTCGATTTCGGCAGTCGGCCAAACGAACACAACCAGCGGCGAGCAAATGATGCCAAAGGCACCAATCCAGCCAACGGTTGCATCAAACCGACGCCGCAGGATCTCTCCGGCCAGCAACGCCGATGCGAACACCGCAAACACCGCAGGCACCCGCAGCATCATGTAGTCGACCCCGGAGCACTTGGTGCACAGCATCAACAGCCAATAGTGCAGCGGTGGCTTGGCCCAAGTCGGTTCGCCGCCGAGCATCGGGATCATCCAGTTGTCGCCGCGCAGCATCTCGAGCGCAATCTGCACACGTCGGCCTTCGGTGCCATCCCAGTCGCCCCGCAACCAGGTCGGCAGCAAGACAAACAGCGTCGCGATCAGCAGTACAAGGGCTCGTATCAGCATGCGAGAAGCTCGCAGCTAACGGTCGCACGGGCACAAACAAGCGGCCGAATCACGCGCCATCCTCGCGACGTCGCGTTTCGCGGATCAGCACCAGGTTGCGTGCATAGATCACGCTGCCCGACACGTACGCCATGATAAAAACTGGATCCTGACGATAGATCGCATAGCAAAGGCCCAACAAGCCGCCGCAAATGCTCAGCCACCAAAACGAGAGTGGCACGATGCTCCTCTTGGCACGCTCGCTGGCGATCCACTGCACCCAGAATCGCGAGGCGAACACCACCTGGCCGCCGAAACCAATCACCCACCAATACCATGGTGTCGCCCCAACGCCGGTCTCCGGCAAAGCGCCATCCAAAACCGCCACATTAACAATCCAGGAAAACATCAGAACTCCTCTCGCACTTCGTGCATCAACAGTCTCGCACGCACCCAGCGCATCGCGAAACAGTCGCGAAGCCCTTTCCACACGCGGTTGCCAATGCCGTATTTGGCCGTGCCAGCGTAGCGCTGGCGATGATTAACGTCTTGCTCGATGACCTTGCCACCCAGATAGCGAACCAAGGTCGCCATGAAGCGATGCATACCGACAAAACGTGGCGCGCGCATGAAGTATGGACGGCGAATCACTTTGATGCCACAGGCAGCATCTTTGACCTTATCACCGGTCAGGAAGTTGCGCACGCCGTTACCGATGCGCGAGGACATGCGCCGCGTAAACGTGTCTTGGCGCTTGGCACGAACCCCCACCACGGCATCGCATTCACCACTTTCAACGCGTTCTAGCATCGAAGGAATGTCGCGCGGATCGTTTTGCATGTCGCCGTCGAGAGTCGCAATGATCGGTCCGCGCGCTTGTTCGACACCGGCCATCACCGCGGCGCTTTGGCCACTGTTCTTGAGCAACGAAACGATCCGCAGCCAGTCCGCGCCACGTTGCTTCTTGAACGCACGCATCAAGGCGACACTGCTGTCCTTGCTGCCGTCGTCGACGAACAACGCCTCGAATGGTCCATGCGCAACCAACACTTCTTCAACCTCTGCGAGCATGCTCTCGACCGTCTCTTCTTCGTTGTAGATCGGAACAACCAACGAGAACCGGAGTGCAACATCTGTCATTGGATCACTACCAACATTCGGGTCACCATCTGTCATCTAGAACTCCACCCGCATGCGGCCATCGACGGCGACGCTTGACGCGCCCTGCTTAGCCAGGATAACCGAATTGACTTCGACTTCTGTAATCTGCGGAACCTGCCGAGCAACACCTCGCGATGGCCTTCAGCATGCGCCTGAACTTGCAGCGTGAACTCGCCGAACTTCTTGCCGAGGCGTCGCTGCAGATCACTGGCGACAGATACTTCGTCGCCAGAACGCAGCCCCGGGCGCACCGCACGGGGCTCACACTCGCGCAGCAAACCAACGGCTTCGGCCTTTAGCACCACAGGGCAGCCGAGTTCGTGGGCTGCGGCGACTGAGAGCGAAGGGAGTGCCATATGTCTGCAGGATCGCGTCCGTCGTCGCCGCTGGCAACCATTCCCTCTGGTCAGTGGCTAGCAACTTCGAATCGACGGCCTGACGCACACGCAATGCCGGCAACTTCGTCGGCAGCCGGGCCAGCCAGCGCGATCGGCGGCACATCAACTGCAACGTCGTCGCGGTTGCCAACGGACGCAACCACCACACCACCTCCGCCTTGGGATTGACCGGGGAGAGGGGCCCTTGGCACCCGCCAGCAATGAGATTCGCCACGATCTGTCGCCCGATAGAGCCCTCGCGCCGACTTGCGCCAACGACCGCGGCCTGAAGATGCCGCCCAAACCTCTCGAATTGACCATGAATGCTGCCCGCACGTTAGCGGCGCAGCACAGCCAACGAAACGTTGGCGACGTGCTTGCACCAACAGCTTTAGCACTCATGATCATCTGAACCGCTATGCCGCCGTTCCTCCAAGCCTTGCGCCCGCACCAGTGGGTCAAGAACCTGCTGGTTCTCGTCCCCCTGTTCTTTACCGACCAGGCGTTCTTGGTATCGAGTTGGGTGGCATCGCTGACAGCGTTCGGATCGTTCTGCTTCGCGGCGAGTTCGATCTACCTGCTCAACGACATCCTCGATCGCCACGAAGATGCGCTGCACCCCAGGAAGAAGCATCGCCCGATTGCGTCCGGCCGCTTGCCCGTGCCAGCAGCATGCGTCGAACTACTGGTTACCGTGTCCGTATGCTTCGGGCTGGCCTACTTGGTCCCGGTCACCGAGCGCTCGTTCCTGATCTGGCCGATGTCGTATCTGGTGCTCAACGTCGCCTACAGCTTCTACCTGAAGCGACTGGTGATCGTGGACTGCATGTGCATCGCGATCGGCTTCCAACTCCGCGTCATGGCGGGCGCATCTGCCCTCAATGTTGATGCATCGAAGTGGCTGCAGCTCTGCACGTTCTTCTTCGCGCTCTTCCTAGCCTTCTGCAAGCGCTACGAAGAAGTCGGTCGACAAACCGAGGCCACTGGGCAAACGCGCAAGACGATGTCCGATTACTCGCTGTCGTTTTTGAACATGCTGATCGGTCCGCTGGCCGCCCTGAGCATCCTGAGCTACGCACTCTACACCGTCAGCCCCGAAACCATCGCGCGCCACCGCACCGACCAACTGATGCTGACGGTGCCCTTCGTTTGCTACGGTGTTTTCCGCTACCTCTTCCTCGTCTACAGCAAGAGTGAAGGCGGCGATCCAGCGAAACTGCTGTTCCGCGATGTCCCGCTGGTGCTTTCTGGCGTGCTCTATGCTGGCGTTGTGATGATGATCCTCAGCACTGCACCAGCTATTCAATAACGCGGACCGAGCAATGGCCCAGCCTGCGGCCCGACTCTCCGGAATCCGGAGACTTCCGCACACACAGGCGAAAGCGCGGTGGAGAATCGCTGCCCAAGACCTGATCGCGGGGTGAGAGCCAGAGCGGATTCGCGGCTATGCTACCTGCGTTCCCACTCTTTCTTCCGCCATGGAGAGCATACAATCCCCGACTCAAATTCGAGCGCGCCTCAACGAAGACCTGGCCAACGGCAAGACGATCGTCTTGTCTTCGCAAGATCTCGATGACCCATCGCTTCGCGAACAACTTCCTCAACTGCTAGAGGACCTGTCTCGCTCCCAACAGCCGAACACGACGAATGGGCCCCGAATCCCGGGCTACACCATGCTCGGCGAGATTGGTCAAGGCGGCATGAGCACCGTGTATCTGGCCCGCCAGAACAACCTCGGTCGACATGTCGCGATCAAAATTGCGCCAGCATGGCTCGGCGGTGGCGACCGCGCCCAACGCACGCTCGCGCATGAGGCGCATGCGATGGCACGTCTGTCGCATCCGAACATCGTAGTCATCCACGACATCATCGACGTCGACAACACATTCGCCATTGCAATGGAATGGGTCGACGGCCGCACCCTGACCAGCTTGATGCGCGCGCTGCCGCCGCATCCCAGCGCCGACGACATGAACTTGCTGCGCGCGGCACTCGGCACGCCGACGGGCGAAGGAGAGAACTTCGAAGTCAGCGCTGACCGTCACTTCGCACGCCTGATCCGCGATATCGCACGCGCCACCCAGACCGTGCACGACAACGGCCTGCTGCACCTCGACATCAAGCCTTCCAACGTGCTGATCCGTCGCGACGGCACGCCGCTGCTAGCTGATTTTGGCGTCACCCGCGACCTTTCGCTCGAACTAGACCATACCCGCACGTTCGCCGGAACGCCGGTCTACGCGGCCCCCGAGCAACTGCGCCGCGACGACAAGAACGTCGGCCCACACAGCGACGTCTACAGCCTCGGCGTCACGCTCTACGAAGCGCTCGCTCGCACCCAGCCTCTGCAGGGCATGAGCCTGCCGGCGATCGCACGGCGCATCGAGGGTGGCGATATGCCGCCGCTATCGCAGCAGATACAGGTTTCCCCAGACCTCGAGAACATCGTTCACAAGGCGATCGCCCCCGAACCAAAACACCGCTACGCGACGGCCGCCGAGTTGGCCGACGATCTCGATGCCTTCCTCGAACATCAGCCAGTGATCGCGCGACCGCTGCGCCCGATACAACGCGCGCGGCGCTGGGCACGCAATGAACCCTGGAGGGCCGGTTTAGCCGGGACGCTGTCGATCGTGCTACCGCTGATCGCAGGCCTCGGAATCTACCTCGCCGTCAAGTGGCCGAGCCTAATTGAAGCGGACGTCAATTCGGGTCGCATCCACGCCGACCGCCTCAAGCACGAGAGTTACCAGCGCTGGTTAATCAGCGATCTGCGGACGGTTGACGCCATCGCGGCATTGGAAGAGGCAGTGCAATTCGAATCCACAGATTCCGCCATCGCGTGCATCCTGGCACTGGCCAGCGAAGAGGGGTGGCAATACGCGAGCGATGCAATTGCAAAGTATGCGAACCCCGATCGACCAAGCCTCGGCATGGAACTGTTCTCCAAGAAGGTGGCCGAGGGCCGGTCCTTCTTCAACAAGTACGAGGTCGAGGCTCTTCATCAGAGCGACTCGATCGGCGATCGCTACTTGGTGGCATTAGATCAAGTCTTCCGAGCCCGCGACGACAACCTCGCATCGAGCGCCAAGCTCGCGCAGGCATACCTTGAAGATGCGTCGATGGGCGCACCACAGGACCCACTGTTGCTTGGTTTGATTGGCTGGTTCGCGGTGCGCTCCAAGGACTTCGAGCGATACCAATCGAGCGTGCGCACCATGCGACAGCGCTGGCCAGACGACCCAGTGGCACTCGCGTGGGGTCCATTGGCCATCGAACCAACCGATTCGGAGCAAGCCAAACAACTCGCCCGCGAAATAATCACAGCGATACCGCAACACTCACGTGGCTACGAATTGCTGGCGGGGGCGGAGATCCGCGACAAGAACCCCGAGACAGCCATGGAAGTCCTCAAGATGGCGGAGCAAGCCAAAGCGGCACCGCCGATTCCAGAGGCGCTCGTGCTCAAGATCCGCGCTGCAAACGGCGACAAGGACGCTGCGCAACAACACCTCGAACTCGCAAAACGACGCAACAACCTGAGCATGGAGTTCTCCGCCACAAAGGCGATCAATCCAGAACTCCTTCGGCCGCTGATTCGCCGGGTTGCCGAACTGCCCGCGCCGTCCCCAGACACGCTGGAGATCGCATACCGTTTTGCGGCGGAGATCGACTTCAAGAATCGCTCAACGGAAATCAGCACGCCTATTTGGCTGCGCTACAACGGCCTCTACCCCGACAGGAAGCGCATCCTGGAATTGCGCTTCTTTCAGTTGTACTACGCTGGAGAAATCAAAGAAGCCGCCGAGATCGCCGGCCAGATCACGGCAGTGCAGTCGAGCATCGATAGCTACTCGCGGCTAGCAACGCGAACGCTGATTCGGGTGCTCGATTACCACAACCTGGCGCGCACAGCAGAACGTTGGCAAGAACTCGGCAACGACACGCACGAAGCCGCATTCTTTGCGGCAATCGGTCGTTCGCGCATGAAAGACTACGTCGAAGCAGCGCAACGACTAGGCCACGGCTTGGCAACTACCGCTGATGACAAATCGTGGTATGTGCAAGGACTGCTAGAGGATGCCTGGCTGCGCTGCAGCCCAGAGTCGCCGGAAAAGCTCCACAACTACGAACTTGCCAAGACGCGACTTGACGACTTCGAACGCCGCAACCCCAAGCTGAAGGCCCCTCACCGAGGTCCTTGGACGAGCCTGATCCGGGGCGAAGTCCTACTGGCGAATGGCCAGACGAAGCAGGCCATTTGGTGGTTCAAGCAGGGCCTGTCACCGGGTCAACGCCGCGAAGCTATCGCGCCGAGCAATTCCAGGGCACTGCTACAAGACGCGCTCGAACGCGCCGAGAAGGCCCCCAAGGCGAACCAGCTAAAATGGGGCAAGTAGCCAACAGCGCCGCCGAGTTCTGCTCGGCCTAGTCGCTTTACTTTCGGGCCGCGACCTGCAAGCAGCGCGCGGTCGCGAGCAGTAGAAAGAACGTGCTCCACGCCACGCTGCCGTAGGCCAGCACGACGTTGGCCACCGGCTTGCCGAGCATGCTCTTCGACAGCATGCCGAGGATCAATGCCACAGAGAACAGCATGATGGCAATCACGTCGCGACGATGGCGCGTCAAGTAGTTGACGACGAACGCAACGGGAAACAGCCAGACACAGAAGTGCGCTTTACTGCTCTGCGGTGACAGCAGCACCATGCCGCATGCGAACGCTCCGATTTCACCGAGGCCAAGTGTGCGCTGCACATTAGCCATGCCGTCGCCCGCCATGCGCACCGCACGCTTCGCATACAACACGCACATCGAGATCAATCCGAGCACAACGCCGGACATCAACAGCGTCGCGACCTTAGTCATCGTCGCCGACATCTCGAACAACAGCACGTGGCCCTTGTCGCCGACGACAAAATTGCCGTCCGGCGCTTCGACCGCCGTGAACAATCGCCGCATTGCGCCACTGAGGCCCTGATTGAGCACGCTGTGCGAGTTCCATGCGCCAACCGCTTCGGCCGTGCCACCTAATTCGAGACCGTCGAGGTTGACGTTGCACCACGACCGCCACCAAGCCACGCCGTCCGTGCGGGGGAACATATAGTCCGGCAACAACGTCGCTCCGACCGTCACACCGACAATCGCGAACAAGCCAAGCCAATGCAGGCGCAGACCGAACAGCCCCAAAAAGATCAGCGGGGTCGCCTTCGTCGCGGCCCCCAAACCAGCCCACATGCCGGCCCACATGCCTGAGATGCGTTTGTGCCCACACCACGAGACCGCCGTCAGCATGACCAACCCAGCGATCGTCAAGTCGTGACTCTGGTTGGTGAACACCGACACCACATGCCGACCACCAAACGCCGCGGTCAGCACCCAGAATAGCCACAACTTCGGCGGCGATCGGCCCGTCTCACTGCCACGCGCGTAGCGATGCAGCCAACGGATCATGCCGATCAAGATCAGGAAGTTGATGGTGAACCACGCTGGCGCCTGCCACGACGCCGGCAGCTTCGCAAACGGCACGAACGGCACGGCTGCAAACGGCGGATAGGTAAACGGCTTGCCTTCAGATCCGCGGCGATAGATCTCCTCGCCGGCCGCCATGCGCTGGCCACCCGTCACGTAGACGTTGAGCTCGCGATCTCCTTTCGCCGCCTGCCGATCGAAATAGAACGATCCACCAACCATCACCGCCAACAGCAAAGGCAGGAGCCACAGCGAAGAGCGCTTCACGAGCGCGCTATGGCAACTGCGCCGGAGCATGTCCACGTTCGACTCGGTGGTGACGTCATTCCCCCGCACCACCACTGAAAGTGGTCGTCCCAACTGATCCGCGCCAGCGAGAAACCGCGGCTACTTCGAGAGCTTCCATTGCGAGGCAACGTACTTGCCGTCCTTCATCATGCCAGCGACCTTGATCTTGACGCCCTTGGCCTTGTGCGCGCAGAACTCCATCTTACCGAGCTTCGGGTGGATCAACGGCACGTATTGGCCTTCGACCAGAATGTAGTTGCCGCAGTGGCCAACACCTTCAATCGAGCAACCGCACTTGGCTTCGCGCACCGCGACTTCCTTAGTGATCGGCCCAACGACCTTCTTCGACGCATCGCTCTTGGCCAGCACAGCAGACTCGGCCGGCGCATCGCCCTTGGCCGACTCAGCAGATTCGGCCGGCGCAGCAGGCTTGGGCGGCACAACAGACTCTTCTGAGGTGCAACCCGCTACAAACAACGAGAGGACGAGAGACAGCGATAGCAACTTGGTCATGACGCAGAGCATATATTGACCACCGAAGAATCCAACTCGTCCCGACGGCCCAGGATGCGCAAATTGGCCATCGATTGAGCGATAGTGCGGCCACCCAAGCCACGACAGCAAGGGCTCCAAATCAGGTTCGGTAACCCGAGCCAACGGTCCCTGGCCGCATTACTCAGAGAATCGGCTGAAAGGAAGATCGACCGAACCTCTGCAACCGCCGGCCGTTTCGGTATCCTCCTGCGCCCTCCATTGGCCACGAAACCCGCACAAATAAAGAGTCGACGCCTCGGCGTCTGGCTATTCGGCGCCTATGGCGGCCTAGCGACCACCCTGGTCGTGGGCGCGCGCGCGATCGCCAAAGGCCTCTCGCCGAGCCAGGGTCTGACTACCGAGACCGACATCGCCGCGGGGATCCCGTGGCGCCCGCTCGACAATCTGGTATTTGGCGGCCACGAGATCCGCGAGAGCGACTACGTCACGGCCGCCCAAGAGATCCACAGCCACACTGGTTCGTTGCCGCCTGAGTTGATCAAGGCCCTGAAGCGGGACCTCAACAACCAGAGCAAGAACGTCGTCACCGGCGTCATGCCCAACGCCGGCGCCACGATCACCAAACTCGCCAGCGGCAAGCAGCGCAAAGTCACTTCGCTGCGCGCGCAGATCAACCAGATCAAGAAGGACATCCAAGCCTTCAAGAAGAAGTACAAGCTCGAGCGCGTAGTCTGCGTCAACCTGACCTCGACCGAACCCAGTCTTCGTCTCGGTGCTGCGCACAAGACCCTCGCTGCGTTCGACAAGGCCATCGATAAGAACATGGTCAAGCAGGTGCGACCGTCGGCCGTCTACGCCTACGCCGCTGCCAGCCTCGGCATGCCGTTCGTGCACTTCACGCCTAGTAACTCGGCGCTGATCCCGGCGATCGAAGAACTGTTCCGAAAAAATAGCGCGCCGTTCATGGGCTGCGACGGCAAGACCGGCGAAACGCTCGTCAAGTCGGCGCTGGCGCCGATGTTCAAATACCGCAACCTGAAGGTGCTGACGTGGCAGGGCTACAACATCCTCGGTGACCGCGACGGCCGCGTGCTCTCTGACAGCAAGAACAAGCAGAGCAAGCTAGACAGCAAGGATGCGCTGCTGCCATCGATCCTTGGCTACCCGCTGCACACACACGTCGGCATCGACTACGTGCCATCGCTCAACGACCTGAAGACCGCGTGGGATTTCATCCACTTCCAGGGCTTCCTCGGCTTCAAGATGTCGTTGCAGTTCACGTGGCAGGGTTGCGATGCAATCCTCGCGGCGCCGCTCGTGCTCGACCTCATCCGCTTCGCCGACCTGGCAGCCAGCCGCGGCGAGTCCGGCTCGATGCCACATCTCGCCGTCTTCTTCAAACAGCCGTTCGGAGTTGGCGAGCACGACCTCCACCAACAGTGGCACATGCTCGGCGAGTACCTCGATCGCGCCCGCGCGAACGGGAAGTAGCAGGTTAAAGACAATGTGCGGCATCGTCGGAGCGCGCAACGACTGGCTGATGACGCTTGGGCTCGACCCACAGACGGCGATAAGCCAGGCGACGGCCGAACTCGCCTGGCGCGGGCCCGACGGCCAAGCCACCGAACACGCCGGCGACTGGTGGCTCGGCTGCGCCCGCCTCGCGATCTCCGGCCCGAAATCGCGGCAACCAGTCGTGCGACGCGGCGGTCGCTTCATCGGCGTCATGAACGGCGCGATCACCAATGCGCGCACTCTGTGGCGCACGTTTCTTCCGGGAGCCGAAGCCCTCGCCGCCCCACCCAACGATGCCTGGCTACCGCTGCTAGCCGTTGCCAGCAAGCAGACAGAGGCTCTGCGAACACTGCGCGGCCACCACGCCTTCGCGGTCGTCGACACCAAGACGGGCGAACTGACCTTCGGCCAAGATCGCTACGGCGAGAAGCCGCTGCACTGCTTAATCGCGCGGGTTGGCGAGCACTGGCAACTCGTCGCCTTCGCATCGACACTCGCCGCGCTGCAACAACTCGGGATGCCAAAGATCGACAACCCACGGCGACTCGCCGAGTGGTTTCGCTACGGCTGGTCGGTTGATCGACCGCACCGATTCTCGGCACGCCTGCAAGTCACCTCGATCCCACAGAGAGGCGAGCCGTTCGTCGCCGATACCAGCGCCAAGCAATGGTGTCGCCCAGCAACCACTAGCAGTCGCGCCCCAAACACGACCAGCGCTGGCTTGCGCGAACGCCTGATCACCAGTGTTCGGCACTGCATCGACAGCCCGTCGCCCAGCGGCCTGTTCTTGTCGGGCGGCATCGACAGTAGCTGCCTGGCACTGGCACTCGGCACGATTAGCGAATCGACCCCCGCTTATCAATTCCGCGCTACCGGCACGGGATCCGCCGAACGCAAAGCGGCCGAGGCGGTGGCACTCGCAACTGGGCTGCCGCTGCGCCGCATCGATGGCGGCCCCGAAGTATTGGAGGCCTTGCCACGATTGACGCGCCTCGCCGGACAACCGCTCGGCGATCCATCCATCCTCGCCGTGCATGCCGTCGCGCAAACGGCGGCCCGCGACGGAGTGCGCATCATGCTCGGTGGCGAAGGCGCCGACGAGTTGCTGCTCGGCTACCGCCGCTATCGGGCCATCGCGCGCATGCCGAGGCTGCGTGCCCTGCGGCCGTTCGGTTCGCGCTGGTCGATGCACAAGGCCGCCCGCTATTGGCGCGCAACCATCGCCGCAAATCCCATCCGGGCGTTGCTCGCCGTCACCCCACCGGCGCTTGCCAAGCAAGTTCTAGCGCCAGAGCTGGCGCGAAGGCGCTGCTGGCGCGATGCCGAAGCCATGCCTGATCTAGCGAACGGCATCGCGTTGGCATCACGTGACGACGACGTGTCGAACTACTTGCCGCGCGACTTACTGCCCAAAGTCGACGTCGCGCTGATGGCCGCCGGCATCGAAGGCCGCTGCCCGTATCTCGAGGCTGGTTTAGAATCGTTTGGCAGGGACAACACCAGCCTCGGCAAACGAGCCCTTCGTGAAGCGTTCCGGGACGAGTTGCCAGAATCGGTGCGACAGTTGCCTAAGATTGGGTTCTCGCTGCCTCTCGACGACTGGTTCCGTGGCGACACGGCGCTGCTCGACGTGCTCGCAGATCCGCGCAGTCGATCGCGCGAGCACCTGCGGCCGCGCGGACTCGAAGCGGCCGTTGATCGCCACCGCCGAGGCACGACGGACCTAGGCCACGCGCTGTATTTGCTGCTGGCCTACGAACTGTACCTGCGCAGCACAGAAGACGGTCAATAGACCATCCGTATACCGCGCGGGCAACTCAAGCCGACGGCAGGAAGCTCTTCAACGATTTGGTGCGCGCCTCGATTTCGCTGCCGGCGTTGTCTGAGAACCCCGGTTTGCGCGGCTTCGAACGCTCAAGTTGCTGCCAACGCTCCAACAGTATCTCGGCGTGCTGCCAATCGCCGGCCGAGCACGCGAGCGCGTAGGCCGCGAGCACGAGTTCACTGTCGTCCGGGTCCTCGCGGATGCGTTCGTTAAAGGCGAGGAGCGCCTCAGCCACTCCCACCTTCGGCTTGGGCACCCCGCGCAACACCGGCACAATCGGGCGACTCATCTCAGTGGCGAAGGCCTCACCGGGCGGCAAATACGACGCAACCACTGCCATGATTTCGGCCATCGGTCCACGCAGCCGACCAGAACTCGGCACGATGCGCTGGCTACCGAATGCCTGCCATTGCAGCGTCAAGCCCGGGCCAACTCCCTGGCCGACCGCCGACGCAGGCACAACGAAGTCGCTAATACCGAGGCGAGCAATGCGACGCGCCAACACGCGCACGCAATCGGGTTCGAGGCGATAAACCGACAGGCGATCGAACACCGGCCAGCTGACGCCGGTCTCGACATCGACGAGCGGCGCCGATGACGTGCCGTAGATCACGGTGCCATCGGCGACCACCTGAATCCGTCGGATGACGTGTACAGAGGCCCCTTCGCGTTGAACTTCCTCCACCACGAGGCGGAAGTTGTTGGGCGGCCAGACGGATGGCGGCAAGCCATTCCCGACGCAACCGGCAAGCAACACAGCTGAGATCACGATCAATACCAACTTCGACAGCACGCGATCATCCTAGCCCTGAAGCTCTGGAAGCGCCCGTCATGCCACGGGATCTATTCCATCGCAGCCCCAATGGTTAGTCTGCACGCCATGAGCACCAGCCAGCCACAGCCAACGAAGCGGTCTCAAAACCGCCGATTCAAGCTGGTGGCCGTGCTGTTAGCCGTGACAGTATTCTTCATCGTGCCCGAAGTTCTCGTCCGGCTGTTTAGCAGCACCGACCAGAGCAGCTACAGCGCGATCAAGTTCGGCGGCGACCCCAACTCACCGAAGTTGTTCGTCAGGGACTCCGAGTTGCACTGGACGCTTCGCAAAAACGCGGCGGTCAAGTTCCTGGGCCAGACCGCGACCACGGACGAACGCGGCTTCCGCATTGGCCGGCCGCGTGGCGCAATCGACGGTTCTAGCCAGGTGCTGTGCATCGGCGATTCGACGACGTTTGGCTGGACGGTGTCCGACAACGGCACGTTCGCAGACCTGCTTGAGTCGTCGCTCGCAAAAAAACAACCTGACCAGCACTGGATCGTGCACAACACCGGCGTGCCCGGTTACAGCTCGCACCAGATGCGGCAAACCGCCGAACGCTGGATCCCGGAGCTGAAACCCCAGGTTGTCGTCATCTGCATCGGCAACAACGACGCATGGCCGGCGCGCGTCTCCGACCTCGCCGCCCAGCAAGGCGGCTTCGCCTCGGGCCTGGTCAACGTGCTCGGCAAGAGCGCGTTCTTAAGTTGGGCGGCGTCGCTGCTGCGCGGCAAAGAAGAGCCCGAGAACCCAATCTACTTCGCCGACGACTCCGTCCCGCGTGTCAGCGACGACGAGATGGCGGCCAACATCGAGGCGGTGATAGCCATCGCCAAGCAGCACTCGGCGCGCGTTCTCATGCTCGGCGCGCCGGCGAACTTGCACTTTCCGCCGCGCAATATGAACGCGGAGATCGACAAACACCGCGCCCTCGGCGACCGGATCTCGACCGAAATCACCAAGCGCCACGTCGACGTCGCGACCAAGTTAGCCAACGACGCACTCGAGAAGGACCCGTCGCACGTGTATTTGCAGTGGCTGCGCGCGATGGTGACCGCGCTCGCGGTCGACGAGGAGCAGGGCCGCGTGGAACTCGAACGAGTGTTCGAACGACACCGCTACCCAGATCGGGCCAGAGGAACGTATCGACAGCGACAGCAACAAGTTGCCGAGGCATGTGAGATACCGTTCGCCGACGTCAACGCGCTGTTCGTGGCAAACCGCGGCCCCGAAGATGCTCGCAAGCTCTACGTCGATTGGTGCCACCCGACGACAGCCGGCCATCGCATCATGGCCCACCAACTGCTGCAGTGGATCGCGCCGTAACGAACGGGCTCGGGCCAACCGACCAGCGCTGCCGCCGCCGAATCCCTTGACCAAATGGGGGCCCCCGCCTCCAGAGCCTGCCCCACCACCACTAGCAGTAGTAGACGTTGTGTTTGCACTTACTGAGTTTCGGTGCTACCGTCCCCATAAGACGGGCTTTCGAGCCTTAAACGGTCAGCGTCGAAATTATGGTCCTCATCCACGAGAAGATCACTGCCCTGCTTGAGCAGCGCCGGCTCAAAAAGAGGGATCTTGCCAGGGCATTAGGTGTCTCGCCGCAAACTGCGACGGACATCTGCAAGGGGCGATCTGCGATCACCCTCCCGCATCTGCGCAATCTAATCTCTTATTTTGAGGTTCGCGCCGAGTTTTGGCTCGATGACGACCGGCTCGCGCCGATCGAAATCGACCAACTCGCGCGCCGCGGGGCAGCCGAAGCGCTTATGCGCACCGGCATGCTCGATATCGAAGATCCCCAGCATCTGATGGAACGTGTTCGCGCGTTCGTCCAGCAGCAGCGGGACTCCTTCCTCAGCTCCTTCCCGGACCTGACAGCTGCCGAGCAACGATTGCTCGGCCTGGCAGATCCGGAGTCTGGCGTTGTTGGAAGGATCGGCGGGAGCGAAATGGGGGCGCCCCAAGCCACTGCAACGGTGGTTTCGGCGGATAGCACTCACCTCAGTAGTGCCCAGGCAACTGCAGGTGCCAAGAGCGCCGAGATGGAAGGGCAGTAAGCGCTCTCGCGTAGAACACTAGGCACTGCGCCGAACATTCAGAGTGAGCTAGGCACCAACTGGCCGTACCACTAGGCCCGGTGGTCTAGCCCGTCACGCTACCCGCATGACGTTGGCGTGACTTTCGCATCTCGACTGAGCCTTGCAGGCGAGGCGTGCGCAGGCCAGCATGCCCGGATGCGTTTGCTTAGCCTCATGGTGCCCTTGTGCGCCCTCGCCTCCTGTGGGTCACTGCCGACCAACCAAGACCCAGTCGTTCCGCACGTAGACTTCGTTGTCCAAGCCGGCAAACCGGTCGACTCGAAGTCGAGCGAACCGCACCTGCGCAACCTTCGCCAACTGACGTTCGAAGGCGAGAACGCCGAGGCCTATTGGTCGAATGACGGCACGAAGCTGGTCTTCCAGCGCAAGTCCGGCGGCATGACCGCCGACCAGATCTATGTTCTCGATCTGTCGACCGGTAAGACCGAACTCGTCAGCTCGGGCAAGGGCCGCACGACCTGCGCCTACTACACGCAAGGCGACGAACGCATCGTCTACGCGTCGACGCACCACAGCGGCGACGCACCACCGGTCGTGAAGGTGACCGGCCGCGGCTACCAATGGGTCGTGCACCGCGAATACGACATCTTCGACGTCACCCCGGATGGCAAGGGCATGCGCCAGCTAACCAAGACGCCCGGCTATGACGCGGAGGCAACAGTATGCCCGGTCACGGGCGACATCGTGTTCACGTCGGTTCGCGACGGCGACCTCGAACTCTACACGATGAATCCCGATGGCTCGAATGTGAAGCGCATCACCGACCGCCCCGGCTACGACGGCGGCGCGTTCTTCTCCCACGACGGCAGCAAGTTCGTGTTCCGGTCAGCCTTCCCGAAGAACGCCGAAGTCGCCAAGACGAACGCGGCCTTGCTCGGCCAACAAATCGTCAAGCCATCGCACATGGAGATCACCGTCTGCGATCGCGACGGCGGCAACTTCAAGCGCATCACGACTAACGGCGCCGCCAACTTCGGTCCGTTCTGGCTGCCCGACGACAAGCGCATCATCTTCTCGAGCAACATGATCGGCGTGGAGAACTTCGCCAAGACCGGTGACCACACCGGGCTTCGAGAGTTCGAGCTGTTCGTCATCAACGAGGACGGCACCGGCATCGAACGCATCACCAACAGCCCCGAGTTTGACGGCTTCCCGATGTTCTCGCCGTGTGGGCGCTTCTTGGTATTCGCAAGCAACCGCAACAACGCGACAAAGGGCGACACCAACCTGTTCGTCGCCGAATGGGCTAACTAGGCCCCGCGGCAAGACCGCCAATGGCCGCCCACAACCGCCGGTAGTGCAGGCCCCACCGGGCCCCACCGGCGCACTTACGCCGTTTTGAAGAAGGCGCGGCATCTTATCGCCGCCTTTGCAACGTCTTCACGCGGCCAACCGATGCTCCATGCATGGACATGGAACTCATCGACGGCGCAGCTTGCGCAGCCTCTGACCTGACGGCGAGGCTCCACGCTGAGCTATACCGGGCGCAAGCCCAACTCGCAATCACCACTGCTCGCATGCACGTCACCATGGCGCGCGGCGACGACCCTTCGCCCGACCTTCGCAACGACCACATCCTCCATGGAGAACACGTTGCCGTGCTTCGCCAGGTGCTCGACGGCGTGCCCTGTATCGACAATACCACCGGAGTAGAGGGTCATGCTGTCAGCGCTTGATTCCGACATTCACTGCGAGCGACTGCGCGACCTGCGCAACGGATACCACAACCAAGAACGGTTCATGACCCGCGCTCTAATCAACTTGCAAACCGAGCTCGACGACTGGCAAGAGAGCCTTGAGACGTTCGACCAAGAGCTACGCAACGACCTAAAAACAGAGCACGCCGAACGATCCATCGAACGCAGCCACATTCGCATGGCGATGGCCGGCGCCGATGAAGAACTGGCGAACTACCGACGGCAACTGCGCATCCAAGCCGGCAGCGAAAGCGGTCTCGGGCAAAGCAGCTACCAGCGACTCGGCGCCTAGCGCACGCGACCTAAGGTGCCAACCGATCGATGCGCCAAGCCCCCGCATCCAATCGATACTGGAAACGATCGTGCAAGCGCCCCCGACGCTCTTGCCAAAACTCGACGCGTTCGGGCAACAACGCAAAGCCACCCCAATGAGCCGGTCTCGAGATGTCGCCATCACCAAATTGAGCGTCCAACGCAACAACTAGGCCCTCTAACTCCGCGCGGTCCTTGACGACCTGACTCTGCGGCGAGGCGGCACTGCACAACTGCGCCAACCGCGACCGACTCGAGAAGTATGCCTGTGCATCGGCTTCTGGCAACTCACGAACGACCCCTTCAATGCGCACCTGCCGAGCCTCCGGCTCCACCCACCAGAAGGTCGCAGCCGCGCGCGCATTGGCACGCAGTTGTTCGCCCTTGTTGCTGTTCTTATTGGTGAAGAAGCCGAGGCCGTTCGCATCCAACTGCTTCAACAACACCATCCGACAATGAGGCTGCCCCTCGCTATCGCACGTCGCCAGCGACATCGCGTTGGCATCCCGCACACCGGCTGCCGTGGCCCGATCGAGCCACTGACGCAAGAGATCGACCGGGTCCGCCAGCAACTCGCCGCGGCTAAGACCGCCGACATCGCTCAGATCTAAAGCACCTTTGTCAACCATACTGCAATCGTGACAAACCAGCCGCCAAACGCAAACGCGAGCGGCAAGCATTGCCGATCAGCGCATGCCCGAGCACGGCTCTGGGCTTCCTACTTGCTTGTGAACCCGTTGCCCGGAAGACTGCGACCGTGACGACCGCCGACTTCCTCACCGCGAATGAATCGACTCTCCTGCAGTTGCTCGAACGCGACTACGGGATCACCGGGCAACTGGCCCCGCTTCCTGGCGAGCACGATGCCAATCTGCGGCTGACGAATGGCGATCACTCGTGGCTCGTCAAGATTGGCACCACGGACTCGGATCGCGACTTGATCGGAATGCAAATCGCGGCGCTCGAACATGCCGCGAAGCAAACGCGCACGTGGAGCCTGCCAACGATTGTTCGCACCGAAGCCGGCCTTGCCATAGCGGAAGCCAAGACCACAGACGGGACACGCCCGCTGTGGATCACGACGTGGGTAGAAGGGCAACTGTTTGCTGATCTACCATTCGTCGACGCGAGACTGTGCCGGCAATTGGGCCACGCGCTCGGTGAGTTCGCGCAAGCCCTCAAGAGCTTCTCGCACCAAAAGACCAAACGAGATCTGAAGTGGGACCTTCGCCAATCCGCGTGGATCGAGGTGCACATCGATGAGATCGACGAGGCATCTCTGCGCCAGATCATTACCGACGCATACGCCGGCTTCGAAGCCATCGCAACACCACTTGCCACCGCCCCTGCTGGCGTGATCCACAACGACGCCAACGACTACAACGTTCTGGTCGCCGGCCAGCCAGAGAATCGCAGCATCGGCCTGGTTGATCTCGGCGACATGTGCCACACGGCGATTGTCGGCGAAGTAGCCATCGCCGCGACCTATGCGGCAATGCATCTGGCCGACCCACTGCTCGCCATCGACCAGGTCGTCGCAGGCTTTCACGCAAGCCATCCGCTTAGCGAATCAGAACTCGCGCTGATCCAGCCACTGATCAGGACACGGCTAGCAGTCAGCATCATCAATGCTTCGATACAGCAACGCCTGCGCCCAGATGACCCTTACGTAACGATCAGCCAGACCGACGCGAACAAGCTGTTGCGGTTCTTGCACGGGCGCGACGACCAAGTCGCCTACGAACGACTGCGCTCGGCCTGTGGCTTCAAGGCGCGCGCCAACCCGCAACGCATCGCCACCTACCTGCGCGAACAACGCGAACAACATGCACGCGTCCTGGCGATCGCACACCCGCTGGAAACCGCCGCGATCCTCGACTTGTCCTTCGGGTCGACAACCGGCGGCGACAACCCATTGCACTTCGATGCCGATGAGACCGCACACCGCATCCACAAGGCGATGCGCGACGCCAACACGGAACTGGCCATCGGCCGCTATGCCGAACCGCGCCCGATCTACACCAACGCTGCGTTTGGTGAGCACGGACCAATCAGCAACCGCCGCACCGTGCACCTCGGCATCGACGTGTTTGCACCGGCCGGCACCGAAGTAATGTCACCGTTGCCTGGCCACGTGCACGACACAGAAGTGTGCGAAGGCCATCTCGACTACGGCGGACTAGTCATCCTTCGCCACCAACTTCCCGATGGCACGGTGTTCGGCACGCTCTACGGCCACCTCGATCCCGACAGCGTCGCAGAACTGTGTCCCGGTCAAGCAATCGATGCCGGCGAGTCCTTCGCCAGGCTAGGCTCACCGCAAGACAACGGCGGTTGGCCGCCCCATCTGCACCTACAGGTTCTGGCCGCTGACCCGAGTGCGCTACCCGAGGTGCCGCGCGGCGTCGCCGATCCAGACGACTTAGAATGGCATCTCCGGATCTATCCGGACCCGAGTGACCTGCTCGCGCTACCCGATCACCGCGCGGTATATCGCGATGACACCGACGAACTTCGCGACCAGCGCGAGCAACGCTTCTCGCCCAACCTCAAGACGAGCTATTCGCAACCACTCGCGCTCGTTCGCGGTTACGGACACGCGGTCTTCGATAGCCAAGGGCGAAAATACCTCGACGCCTACAACAACGTGCCACACGTCGGCCACTGCCATCCGCACGTGACGCGTGCCGTGCACGAGCAAACGGCCCTACTGGCCACCAATACCCGCTACCTACACGCTGGTATGCAGCGCTACGCCGATCGACTGCGCGAACTACTGCCGAGCGAACTGTCGGTGTTCTTCTTTACGCCATCGGGCAGTGAAGCCAACGAATTGGCGCTGCGGTTGATTCGCAAGCACACCGGCGCAAAAGACCTCTGTGTCATGGACCACGGCTACCACGGTCACACCACCGGAACGATGGCGATGAGCCCCTACAAGTTCCGCCAACCGGGTGCGCCGCCGAAGCCTGACTGGGTGCATGTCACGGTGCAACCTGACACCTATCGTGGTGCCCACCAAGGGACAGATGCCGGCGCACGCTACGCAGCCGAAGTCGCAGACGTGATCGACGGACTAACCGCAAGTGGGCGCAAGCTTGCCGGCTACTTGTGCGAATGCCTGCCAAGTGTTGGTGGCCAGATGGAACTGCCTGAAGGGTTCTTGGCGGCGGTCTACCAAAAAGTTCGCGAAGCTGGTGGCCTGTGCATTGCCGACGACGTGCAAACGGGACTGTGGCGCACCGGCACGCACGCATTCGGGTTCCAAATTCCCGACGTCGTGCCAGATCTGTTGGTGCTCGGCAAACCACTTGGCAACGGCTTCCCACTGGGCGCCGTAGTCACGACCCAAGAAGTCGCGACATCGTTCGCCAGCGGACCCGAGTTCTTCAGTACGTTCGGCGGCAGCACGGTTGCCATGGCTGCCGGCAACGCGGTGCTAGATGTCTTGCGCGACGAAAATTTGGCGGACAACGCCCGCGTCGTTGGCGACCAGTTACTGCACGGCCTTCGCAAGCTGCAAGAACGCTTCGAACTGATTGGCGACGTGCGCGGCCGCGGCTTCTTCCTCGGTATCGAACTCGTTGAGGATCGCACGACCAAGCAACCGGCGACCGAAGCCGCAGCGCGAATCAAGAATCACCTGCGCGAGCAGCGCATCTTGATCGGCACCGACGGACCGCACGACAACGTGCTGAAGATTCGCCCACCGATGAGCTTCGATGCCGCTGCCGCCGACTGCCTGCTCGCCGAACTCGGCCGAGCGTTGGCATCGCTGTGATGAAGTTCCTCGCGTTCGAAGTCGAGTAGTCGCAGACAGCCGCCAGAGACTTCGCGCCACTGTCGCAACCGGAGCACCAGCCGTCTGGCAACTGCAGATAGCCGGTGCCGTGCGCCAGGTCGGCTTTCCCGCCAACCAGAAGGCCGCCGAAGTGTGCTCAAATGCGAGTCCTTGGAGGCCGCAGCAACGACGTCGAGCAACTGCCGCTCGCAGCCGCAGTCGATCACGTTCGACCTAATACGGCTCGTCCCTTACTGGGGTTACGAACGCCAGTTTCGACAACGATCCGCAACCGCCACGCATCACGCCAGCGTGTCGGTACGCGCAACAATGTGCACACGTGTAGCCAGGCCCCACGGCCTCGCCGGATCTCCGGGAGAGCCCCGACGACACATCAGGGTTCTCTCGTGGTTGTTTTCCCTCTCTCCATGCCCACCATGGTGCACCAAACTGGCAGCCCAACCTCCGGACTATCCATGATCAGAAACCTCTCGCTCATTCTTGCCGCACTATTCAGCTTTGTCGGAACCTCCGCGGCACAAGAGAGCCCGCCTTATGAGGCGCTGACCGCGAAGTCCGTGGGTGTCTCGATCACGATTCTGAAGAACCAACTGAAGCCGCTGACGGCCGCACAAGTCGAAGTCGAAGCCGAAGCTTGGCTGACCGAACTTGCGCGCGTGAACACGCAGGTTAGTCAAAATCGTATTCTCGCCGAACAGTCGACCACCGGCACCACACAGTTCGACGCAGCCCTCCCGGCCATGAAAACCGCGCGCGCTGGCGTGCTCGAGCGACTCGATGCGACGCTCAGCGCACTCAAGGCACGCGGCGGCGAGACAACCAAGTTTGAGCAATACATCACCGCATCAACCGCGACCGGTATCTCGTTCGCCTTCGTCATGGAGTGGATCATGTCGCCGGAAGGCGGCATCCGGTTCGCACTGAATCTGCTAAAGTCCCTGTTGACCCTGCTGGCCTTCAAGATCATCTCCAGCATCGCCGCCGGCCTGGTGCGCAAGGCCGTCTCCCGCTTGAAGGGCACCAGCGATCTACTGCGTGACTTCCTGGTCAATGTCGTGCGCCGGGTCACGTTCTTCATCGGCCTGATCTTCGCGCTGTCCGCGCTCGGCATCGACGTTACGCCGTTCGTCGCCGCACTCGGCGCCGCTGGCTTCGTGATCGGCTTCGCGCTGCAAGGCACGCTGTCGAACTTCGCATCTGGCCTGATGATCCTGGTCTACCGTCCTTACGACATCGGCGAAGTCATCACCGCCGCCGGCACGACTGGCAAGGTCGACGCGATGACGCTGGTCTCGACCACGCTTCGCCTGCCCGACAATCAAACCGTCATCATCCCAAACAACTCGATCTGGGGCGACGTCATCACCAACATCTCCGGCCAGGCAACGCGCCGCGTAGATATGGTGTTCGGTTGTGGCTATGGCGACAACCTGCAGCAAGCGCACGCCCTGCTCGAAGACATCGTCAGCAAGCACGCCAAGGTGCACGCCGAACCGGCTCCCCTCATCAAGGTGCACGAATTAGCCGACTCGTCGGTCAACTTCATCGTGCGCCCGTGGGCCGACACCGGCGACTACTGGGATGTCTTCTGGGACGTCACGCGTGCGGTCAAAGATCGCTTCGATGCCGAAGGCCTCAACATCCCGTTCCCGCAGCAAGAGGTGCACATGCATCAAATCACGGACTAGCACCGCTATGCTCGTGGGCACTTATGCCCACGATGCTTTGCACAAAGCCCCCCGTGATACTCGCCGTTCTCATTCTGACAACAGCGCTCGCGGCGCAGGGCCCGGCCAACAAAGCGCGGCCGAACATCTTGCTCGTCATGACCGACGATCAGGGTTACGGCGACTTCTCGAGCGCCGGTAACCCGGTGCTCGAAACGCCACGCCTCGACCAATTCGCGCAGCAGTGTCCGAAGGTCGACCGCTTCTACGTCAGTCCGGTGTGCTCGCCGACGCGGGCCTGCCTAATGACCGGCCGCTACAACTACCGGACGCGCGTTGTCGACACGTGGATCGGTCGTTCGATGATGGAACCGGCCGAGACAACGATCGCAGAAGTGCTCAAGACGGCTGGTTACGCGACTGGGATCTTCGGCAAGTGGCACCTCGGTGACTGCTATCCAATGCGACCGATGGACCAAGGTTTTGATGAGTCGCTAGTGCACCGGGGCGGAGGCCTGGCGCAACCCTCAGAGCCACTTGAGAACGAACGGCGCTACACCGACGCGATCCTGACGCACAATGGCGAGTTGACCGAAACGAAGGGCTACTGCACCGACGTCTACTTCTCGAGCGCGCAGAAGTTCATCGACGAGGCGCTTGCCCTTAAGCAACCATTCTTCGCCTATGTCGCGACCAACGCGCCACACGATCCGTTCCACGACGTGCCGTCTGCTTTGTATGAGAAGTATCGACAACGCGACATGTCGAAGGTGCAGCGCAGCAGCAACCCAAAGAGCTTAGGAGCCAAGCCTGATGTACTGGCCCGCACGTTTGCGATGATCGAGAACGTCGACCAGAACTTCGGGCGGTTACTGGACCATCTGGACAAGCGTGGTATCGCCGACAACACGCTCGTCATCTTCATGACGGACAACGGGCCGCTCTGGGGCCGCCAAGTCGCCGGCCTACGCGGCAACAAGACGTCGGTCTACGAAGGCGGTATTCGATCGCCGCTGTGGATGCGTTGGCCAGGACACCTCGATGCAAAGACGCACGTAAAGCCCATCGCCGCACACATCGACATGCTGCCGACCATCTGCGATGCCGCCGGCGTAGAGCCTGCCGAAGACCTTGTTCTCGACGGGCGCAGCCTGATGCCGCTGCTGACCGGTGAATCAGAGCACTGGCCAAAGCGCGCGTTGTTCATCCAGACACATCGCGGTGACGTTCCGCACGAAGAGCATCACTTCGCCGTGATTACCGACCAGTGGAAACTGCTGCGTCACTCCGGATTCCGCAAGCATGAGCCCAAGCCGAGCGACCCGTTCGAACTGTATGACCTCACCAAGGATCCAGGCGAGCAGCACGACGTCGCCGCGACCGAAACGACCCGTGTTGACGCGTTGCGCATGCAATACCGGGATTGGTTCGCCGACGTCTCAAGCACTCGCCCCAACAACTACCAACCGCCACGCATCCACGTCGGCACACCTAACGAGCAGGTGACAACCTTGACGCGTCAGGACTGGCGACCTGCCGATGGCGTCGGCTGGGGACACAAGGGCGCATGGCTCATACACGTTGAAGAGGCATGCAAGCTCGACGTGACCCTGATCTTCCGCAAGGAACGGGACCTCGAACGGTTCACGATCGACGCAGGCGGCAAGCCGCAGAGCGCGCGCATGGTGCAGACTGCGGAGCCTGGTGATCGCATCGACCTCGGCGCGTTTCGGTTCGCGAAAGGTGAAGTCGACCTGCGCATTACCTGCAACAACGGCACCGAGCTATTTGCGCCGTATCAGGTCCTGCTGTCTCGGCACTAGGCGGCGACGCGGTTGGCCGTCAGGTTGGTTGGCATCCCAGTTGTTCTGACCATTGAAGCCAACGACGGGACCAATCTTCTCGGCGAGGCCCCTGATGCCGCCGCGTTTTCAGCGCCTGCGAAGTCACAGTTCCGGCTAACCTGCGGCCTCGGAATCGATCACGATGAAGCCACTGAACCGCCCGATATTCGCCTTCTTCGCCAGTTGCGCCCTCAACGCACAACAGCCTGCGGAACCACAACCGACCATCGTGCCTGTCACGGCATTCACGGTGCCCGAAGGCATGGAGGTGCAGGTCTGGGCGACGAGTCCGCTGCTCTACAACCCGACCAATATGGACGTCGACCAACACGGTCGGATCTGGGTCACCGAAGGCGTCAACTACCGCGGCAAGGCGAAGCGACGCAAGGAAGGCGATCGCGTGGTCGTATTGGAAGACACGAACCACGACGGCAAGGCGGACCAGAGCACGGTCTTCGTGCAGGAAGAGTTCTTTGTCTCGCCGCTCGGCATCGCCGTGTTCGACAACAAGATCATCGTGTCACAACCGCCGGACATGATCGTCTACACCGATGTCGATCGGAACCTGAAGTTCGATCCGAAGATCGACAAACGCGAAGTGTTGCTGACCGGCTTCCAAGGCCGCAATCACGACCACAGCCTGCACTCGATCACTGCTGGCCCAGATGGCAAGTGGTATTGGAACTCGGGCAACTGCGGCGCAGTGTTCACCGACAAGTCCGGCCAGACGTTCCGCATCACGAGTTCATATATGGACCCCAAGGGTGTGCGCGGCCAGCAGAGCGACGACGGCCATGTCTACGTCGGCGGCTTCACGGCGCGCATGGACCCCGATGGCAGCAACGTCGAGATCATCGGCCACAATTACCGGAACAGCTACGAGCAGATCGTCACGTCGTTTGGTGATGTGTTCCAAAGCGACAACGACGACCCGCCGGCGTGCCGCGTGTCGCATGTGATTGAATATGGCAACGCAGGCTTCTCGTCGCGTGATGGCAAACGCAACTGGCGCGCTGATCAGCGACGCGGTCAAGACACGCCGACTGCCGAATGGCGCCAGGATGATCCCGGCACGATGCCGCCCGGCGATGTCTACGGTGGCGGCTCCCCCACCGGCGTCGCATTTTATGAGAACGGCGCTCTCGGCAAGAAGTGGCGCGGGTTACTGCTGACGTGTGAACCGGCGCGCAACGTCGTGTTTGGCTACCTGCCAGTGCGTAATGGCGCGGGCTTTAAGCTCGAGCGCATGGATTGGATGACGTGCAACCCCGAGCACAAGTTCAACGGCGGCGACTTCTCTGGACGTTGGGACGGCAAACTGAACACGCAGTTCCGGCCGTCGGATGTGACGGTTGGGGTGGACGGCGCAATCTATGTTGCGGACTGGTTTGACGGGCGCGTTGGTGGCCACCAAACGCTGGACAACAGTTTGTCGGGCACGATCTACCGCATCGCACCGAAGGGGTTCGTTTCGAAGGTGCCGAAGATCGTCGACCACGATCTCAAGCCATCGGAAGTCACCGAGGCGACGTTCGACGACGTTACGAATGGCATCATCACGGCTCTGCGAAGCCCTGCGACCAATGTGCGCCACCTTGGCTTGCGACGACTACAAGAAGGCCACATCGCGAACCCTCTACACGTCTCTCCAGAAGGCGAGACAAACCCCTTCGTACAAGCACGCCTATACTGGCTATTGCCGCTCCTAGGCGAACACGGCGTCTACATGACCGAGATGACGGCTATCCAAGAGGGCGAGCCACAGCTCAGGATTGCTGCGTTCCGCGCTCTGAAAGCCGCCGGGAAAGTCAGCCAAAAGCTGACCGATGTCCTCTGCAAAGCCAAAGCCCCGTTCCTGCGAGCCGCCGTTGCGACTTCCTTGCGCGACGCACCGGCAGCGGATTCGGTCAACAACCTCGTAGAGATCGCCCGCCGGTTTGATGGCAAGGACCGCAGCTACCTCGACGCGTTCGGCATCGGGTGCACTGGCAAGGAGTCGCAGGTCTACGCCGCCCTGGCCAAGGACGCCAACCAGGATCCGACCAAGTGGACACAGGCGATGGCGTGGATTGCATGGCGCCTCGGCGCACCGGAGTCCGTGCCCGCGCTAGTCGCACGCGTGAAGTCGACCGCCTTGACGCTCGAACAACGCACTCACTCACTCACCGCGATCGCCTTCATCAAGAACAAGGTCGCGATGGCAGCGATGGTCGCGATCGCTGATGACTTCGACTGCTCACTAACCAACGAAGCGCTGCTCTGGTGCATCAAACGCATGGGCAACGAATGGAAGGAGTTTGGGCTCGCCGAGATCCTCAAGGAAAACGGCATGTATGACCCTGACGCGATCACGATCCAACCAATCGCGACGCCTGAGGCACCTGCCAAGCAGACGGTCACCGTCGCACAGGTCCTCAAACTCACCGGCGACGCCAAAGCCGGTGCAGCCAACGGCGGCACCTGCTACACGTGCCACAAGGTCGGTGTGCAAGGTCTCGAGTTTGGCCCCGACATTGTGTCGTTCGCCAAGACCCAGTCCGCACAAGCCATCGTCGAAGCGATCCTGCAGCCATCGAAGACCATCAGCCACGGCTACGAAGGCCACTCGGTCGAAACCGCCGAGGGCAACGTTGAGGGCATTGTGTTGTCGCGTGGCAACCCGGTCATGGTGCAATCGCCAGGCGGCATCCTGCAGATGATCCCAAAGAGCCGGGTCAAGAAGATCCGCCGCCTATCCAAATCGCTGATGTGGCCATCGCAACTCAACGGTCTCGATGCACAAGGCATCGCCGACTTGATCGCTTACCTCAAGTCTCTCTAGTCCCGGACACCTGTGATGATGCGCCATTCTCTGGCCCTGGCGTTGGCACTCGGGACTGCCGTTTCCGCCCAAGAACAAGCACCTGCCAAAGCCAAAGGGCCGGCACGACCCAACGTCATCCTGGTCATGGCCGACGACCTCGGCTGGGGTGACCTCGGCTGCTTCGGCCATCCCGATCTGAAGACGCCACACCTCGATGCGCTCGCCAACGACGGCCTGCGCTTTACGCGCTTCCACGCGGCCGCTCCCGTTTGCTCGCCAACGCGCGCCTCGTGCCTGACCGGTCGGCATCCGTATCGCGCTGGCATCCGCGGCGCCAACTCGGGCCACCTCGGCGCGGACGAAGTCACGCTGCAAGGCCTGCTGGGCAAGGCCGGCTACCGAACCGGCCACTTCGGAAAGTGGCACCTCGGCACGTTGACGAAGACGTTGAAGGAATCGAACCGCGGTGGCCCACGCGGCGTCGCCCACTTTGCGCCCCCGTGGCAGCGCGGCTTTGAGGTGTGCTTCTCGACCGAAGCCAAGGTGCCAACCTTCGACCCAATGAAGAGCCCGAAGGGCGACAAGCCGTACGGCACGCACTACTGGAACCATCACGGCGAACTCGTCACCGACAACCTCGAAGGCGATGACTCGCGCGTCATCATGGATCGAGTGCTGCCGTTCGTGCGCGATTCCGTAGACAAGGAAGATCGATTCTTCGCCGTGGTCTGGTTCCACGCACCGCACCTCCCAGTCGTGGCAAGCGAAGCCGATCGCAAACCGTACGCACAGTTCAACGAACTTACGCAACACTACTACGGCTGCATCACCGCGCTCGATCGCGAAGTCGGACGCCTGCGCAAGACGCTCGACGAACTCGGCGTCAGCGACAACACGATCTTCTGGTTCTGCAGCGACAACGGCCCCGAAGGCAAGAAAGGCAAGGCACCGGGATCGGCCGGACCACTGCGCGGTCGCAAGCGCAGTTTGTTCGAAGGTGGCACCCGCGTTCCCGGCATTCTGAGTTGGCCAGACAAGCTGCCGAAGGGTCTAGTCGTAGACACATTGGCCTGCACCAGCGACTTCGTGCCGACGATCGCGCACTGGCTAGATCTGGACGCGCCTGAAAAGCGCACCCTCGACGGCATCAACCTTGCGCCGCTGATCGGCCAGGCAATCACCGGCGAGCAACCGTTGCGCGGCAAGGCGATTGGCTTTGAATCGGCGCGCCTCGCCACGTGGACCACCGATCGATTCAAGCTCGTTGCACACCTCGGCAAGACACCAAAGAAGCTACCAACCGCGACTAGGCTGCAACTCTTCGACCTGATCGAGGACCCCACCGAAGGCAACGACATCGCCGCCAAGAACGGCTCCGAAGCGATCCGACTCAACGCTCAGCTGAGCAAATGGCGCGAATCGATCCGCAAGCGCCCTTGATTACGTGCGCGAGTGCACTATTTCGTTCGTGCATGGCAACAACGATCGACTGGTACTACCACCGCAAGAGTTGAACGAGCTGCAAGCGCTCCGACGCGTTCCTCGAGAACGTCGGCGCAACCGTCCGTGAGACGGTCAGTGCCAGCAAAGTTCGATTCGGCCCCGGCGACCTCGACACGCTCTTCGCCGACGCAACCAAGGTGCACGTCGCCAAGGGCAAGAAGGTCCTGACGTTCGAACTCAAGAAGAGCTCGTTCGACAGCACAGAGCTGCAAAAGGCCGCCATCGGGCCGTCGGGCAACCTGCGGGCCCCCACCATTCGCGCCGGCAAGACTTGGCTCGTAGGTTTCAGCGAAGAGGCCTACGCCCAAAACTTCGGCAAGTAGCCAGAGCTGTCTTCGCTCGGCAACCACGATCTGCTGCCCGGCGCATATGTCACCTTTGCCACAGATAGCAGAACCCACGCACCCAAGATGGTGGATTTGAGGCAAGGATCGTAGCCTATCCAATAGCTATGCACAGATTGCTCCGCCCCCTGTCTCTGCTCGTTTTGACCGGTGCCGCCGTGACGCCCATCGTCATGCAAGGCCCCGACCTGCCGAACGCCTTCATCAATGGTGATGGCTGGACGCAGCTCACCCTGAAGGACTTCGAGAACGTCAACGGCACGCCCGAGACCTGGACCGAGCAGGACGGCGTCATCATCTGTAGCGGCAAGCCCAATGGCGGCGCGCGCATGAAGAAGGCGCTGACCAACTTCGAGATGGTCGTCGAGTGGAAGCACCACGTGTACGCCGGCAACGCGGGCGTATTCTTATGGTGCCCCGAGTCGGCGTTCACCGACCTGCCGGCGGGCACCCTGCCGCGCAGTGGCATTGAGGTGCAGGTTCTCGATCTCGGCTACGAAGAGCGCCATCTGAAGTCGAAGGGCAAGCACTCGGATTGGTTCACCAGCCACGGCGACGTGTTCCCGGTAGGCGGATCCAAGATGAAGGCGTTCACGCCGGAGATCACTTACCAGGACCAAGACGGCAAGCCATACAAGGTTGGCAACCCGAAGAGCAGCCGCAGTTTCCCGACAGAGCGCCTAACCAACGCGGTCGGTCAGTGGAACCACTACTACATTCGCGCGATCAACGGCGAAGTGCGACTGTGGGTCAACGGCAAGGAAGTCAACGGCGGCAACCAGTGCCAACCAGCGACCGGATTTCTCGCGCTCGAGTCGGAAGGTTCGCGGTGCGACTACCGCAACATCATGATTCGCGAACTGCCGTAGCAACATGCTCCGCAGCCTCACGATTGCCGTCACCTGCCTGACCGCCGCGCACGCGCAGATCTCGACAGCCGTCATCGCCCCGCCAAAGGACGAAGTCGAGCGCTTGCAGCTATCGCCGTTCTACAAGCAGTATCTGAGCGCCAAGGGCTTGCCGGTGGTCGCGTCGGCCAAGGTCTCGCCAATGGCGCTCTACGAAGCGCGCTACCTGATCGACAAGATGCTCGAGGGCCGCGACGACATCCGGCAGCGCCTCACCAAGAACAAGGTGCGCTTCGCGATCATGGCGGTCGACGAGATGACAACGGCGATTCCCGAGCACAGTGATCTTACCCCAGCGAAGTATTGGGATCGCCGCGCACGGGGCCTCGGTGCCAGCAAGCAGCGACCGGCCGTCAGTTGTGGCGAAGAGAACCTGCTGCGACTTCCCGGCGACCCGTATTGGCAAGAGTCACTGCTGATCCACGAGTTCGCCCATGCGATCCACAAGATGGCGGTGTGCGAACTCGACAAGGAGTTCGACCAACGCCTGCAAGACGCCTACCGCAGCGCCATCAAGGCTGGACTCTGGAAGGGCAAGTACGCCAGCACAAACCCCGGCGAGTACTGGGCCGAAGGCGTGCAGTCATGGTTCGACGACAACCGCCTGCCCGACCACGATCACAACCACGTCAACACCCGCAAGGAACTGAAGGAATACGATCCAACGCTCGCCAAGTTGATCGAGGGAATCTTCGGCGCAGGCGAGTGGCGCTACCAGAAGCCGGAGGATCGCCCAATCAAAGAGCGCCTACACCTGCAAGGATTCGAGCCAAACAAGGCGAAGCGCTTTCAGTGGCCCGCCGGACTCGAAGCGTGGTATCGAGAATACATGAAGAAGAAGGCCAAGCGCCGCTAGCCTGTCACCATGATCATATTGCTCGCTGCCCTGCTGCCTAACCTGAACGTTCAAGGCGTCGAATGGCCGCAATGGCGCGGGCCAACGCGCGATGGCGTCTGGACAGAGTCTGGCGTCCGCAAGTCGCTACCCGACCAACTGACTCCACGCTGGCGGACCAAAATCGGCGCGGGCTATTCCGGGCCAACGGTTGCTGGCGGCAAGGTCTACGTCATGGATCGCGTCGACGAACCCACGGAAGTAGAGCGCGTGCACTGCTTCCAGTGGGACACCGGCAAACCTATTTGGACGCACGAGTATGAGTGCTCGTACGCTGGCGTGTCCTACCAAGCAGGCCCACGCTGCTCGGTGCACATCGTCGACAACCTCGCCTACAGCCTTGGCACGATGGGCCACATGTTCTGCTTCGAAGCGGCAACCGGCGAAATCGTTTGGCAGAAGGATCTCAACGCTGACTACGCGATCGACATGCCTATCTGGGGGATCTCAGCGGCTCCAGTGATCGAAGACGACCTACTGATCGTTCCCGTATCGGGCAAAGACGCCTGGCTGGTCGCATTCGACCGCAAGACCGGCAAGGAACAATGGAAAGCGTTCTCTGATCGCGGCAACTACTCGGCTCCCATCATCATCGATCAGGCCGGCAAGCGCGTCTTGGTTTGCTGGTCGGGCGACCGCGTCATCGGTGCCTCACCTGAAACAGGCGCGCTCTATTGGGAATACCCGTTAAAGGCGAAGAGCATGCCGCTCGCCTGCGCCACACCGCTGCTGCACGGCGACCGGTTGTTCTTGACCGCGTTCTACGATGGCTGTGCCACCTTAAAGCTCGGCCAGGACAGCCCCACCGCCAAGGAAGTCTGGCGACGTCGCGGCCAAAACGAGCGGCGCACCGACGGGTTACACAGCATCATCTCTACTCCGATCGCTCTTGGCGATCACGTCTACGGCGTCGACAGCTACGGCGAACTCCGCTGCCTATCGCTAGCGGATGGCAGCCGCATATGGGAAGACAAGACTGCCGTGCCACGTAACCGCTGGGCAACGATCCACTTTGTCAAAAACGGCGAGCACATATGGATGTTCAACGAACGCGGCGAGCTACTAATCGGCAAGCTGACGCCAAAGGGATTTGAAGAGGTCGACCGCAGCAAGCTGATTGAACCAACGCGTGTGCAACTGAATCGCCGCGGCGGCGTGTGCTGGTCGCATCCAGCGTTCGCCTACAAGCACGTGTTTGCCCGTAACGACAACGAACTCGTCTGCGCCGACTTAACCGCGCCCGACAAGAAGTAGCGTTACCTTCCCTCGAAGATCTTTCCCAGCCGCTTCCGCACCGGCAGCACCACCGCCGCCGGGAAGACCTCCTCGCGCAACTCCTTAAGCACATGAGCGTGCTTGCCGTCGTCGCCACCGAGAGCAAACTCGAGCGCTGATCTTCTAGCACTCACAGTCACTTGCTACTGCGTCTTGGTCGGATCCAACATCCACCAGAACCCGGCCGAATCGACGAATACCAGGCTCTCACGATGCTTGGCGTACCAAGCCGCCCAGGTGCCGCCAGCAGGGTAGATCGGTGCGTGCACATAGCGCTTCAAACAACGCTGGGCGCGCGCACGATCCTCAGCATCAACGCCCTCTTGATCAGCCAACGCCAGCCACATCTCTAAGCTCTCGCGCTTGTTGTTCGGGGTCGCCATCGCCTTGGCATCGGCATCGACTTCGAAGCGCGACTTGTAGCGCTTGTCCGTGTGCTTTTCCGACTTGCCGCTAAACACGTAAGCCAAGTTCTCTTTCACCCACGCCGCTGCGCCATCAAACGTTGGCGTGTAGGTCTCGCGCCATTCCTCCACTAGTTGGTTCGGAAAGTGCTCCTCGACGCCGCGCTTGTAACCCTTCTCTTTGCCAAGCACCGTGTAGACCCAGAGGATCTTGCGCGTCTTGCCCACGAACGGTGTCGTCTTCTCGCCGCGCCTACCGTTCATGTAGTGCAGCACGTTGATCAACGTGTCCTGCCCACCAGCCGTCAGGTCCTGCGGATCAGTCGAGTAGCCCCAGTAGAAGTAGCGGCCTTGTCGCGCCAGCGAGAGGCTGCCGAGCATCTTGGCCGAGTTACCCTCGGCCAGACTTTCAAAGCCCGGTACGTCGGTAAAGAACCCCTCGTGACTGACGACGGTCGGGTTCGGAGTGCTGGGCTTTTTGTGCTCAAACTGCGCCAGCTTGTATTTGTCCGGCACACCCTTCGGCCACAACGGCGACGTCGCGCCGTCATATTGCTTGGGTCGATCCTGCTCGACGAAGTCGAATGTGACGCGATGCGGCTTCTGGAAAATGTCATGGTTTAGGTCCATCCCGTGGCCCTGGTGATCCATGCAGATTCAAATGTAGCCCGAGGTCATCGCGACCTTGTGCGCTTCCACCAACTCAGTTCCCCAGAGGCCCACGGCGACAATCGGCGCAACGGTATGCGGAAACTTCAACACGAGGTCACGCACGCGCGCACCCTGACGAAACAACTTGGAGTCAGCGAGCACGACATCGTGGCCGTCGCAAGTCACCGCTGTGACCTTCGCATAGGTCGTGACATCACTGCGAATACCACGCTCCTTCAGCAACTTCCTGATGCGGGCACTGCGCTCGTCCACGGCATCGACGACGAGCAGCACACTCATCGGCGGTTTGCTCTGCAACTCAACTTCCGCTGGCGCCAGACACTCAAGCTCATCGCAGACCTGAAACGTCACGACCGCGCGAAAGTCTTTACCCGCACCACGAGCCTTGATCGGCAACTGCCAGCGTGCCCTGCCGGTCACCTTGCCGTCGTGCGCTTCCGGCAGCCTGAGGTTGCCGCTGACGACGAAGTCACAGTCCGTCGCTAGCTCAATTGCGAACGGCATGCCGCCGCCAACGTCCCGCGCGTAGGCATGCCAACCCTCGGCGATGGCGAGATCTACGATCACGGCGTCCTTGGTGGCCACGGCACTCAGGCTGACCTGTTCGATCTCAGGATCGCTGGCAAGCAGCGGTATCTGGGCCCCAGCACTCGCACAGGCGAGCAGCAGCCAGGCGACGGATCGCAAGCTAATCATCGCCGCACGATACCTGATGGCCTGTTCGCAGGGGGAATGGTCTCGCCGATCTGCTAGCGTGCTTGCCCCGAGTGCTTGGCACATCCGCTCTGGACGCATGTATCGCGTCCGTATCGGTTGACCGCGCACCCGACATGGGCGCGATGGCGCGCCCCGATTTCACCCGCTGAACACTACGAGCGGCCCGAATACTGACCCCCTCCGGCACTATGACTGACGCCCCGAAGATTATCTACACGCACACCGACGAGGCCCCAGCCCTCGCGACCTACTCGTTCTTGCCAATCGTGCAGTCCTTCGTGAAGGGCTCGGGCATTGGAATCGAGACGCGCGACATCTCACTCGCCGGTCGCGTAATTGCGAACTTCTCGGACCTGCTGCCGGAAGCCCAGCGCCAAAGCGACGCACTCGCGGAACTCGGCACACTCGCGACCAAGCCCGAAGCGAACATCATCAAACTGCCAAACGTCAGTGCGTCGGTGCCGCAACTGAAGGCCGTGATCAAGGAACTGCAAGCGCAGGGCTTTGCTCTGCCTGAGTATCCAGAAGAGCCGCAAAACGATACCGAGCGCGATGCCAAGTTCCGCTACGACAAGGTCAAGGGCAGCGCGGTCAACCCGGTACTGCGCGAAGGCAACTCAGATCGGCGCGCGCCGGCGGCCGTCAAGGCTTACGCCCGCAAGTTCCCGCACCGCATGGGCAAGTGGAGCAGCGAGAGTAAGTCGCATGTTGCCAGCATGTCTGGCGGCGACTTCTTCGCGAATGAGAAGTCGGTCACGGTTGGTAGCGCAACGACGGTGACGATTGAGCACCTGTCGAACGACGGTAAGACCACCAAGATCAAGGGCCCGTTGGCGATCGAGGCTGGCGAAGTCATCGATGGCACGTTCATGAGCAAGACGGCGCTGCAGTCGTTCCTCAGTGAGCAAGTTGCCGACGCGAAGGCGAAGGGCGTACTGTTCTCTCTGCACCTCAAGGCGACGATGATGAAGGTGTCGGACCCGATGCTGTTCGGCTACGGCGTGCAGGCATTCTTCAAGGGCGTGTTCGACAAGCACGGCGCGACGCTGGCGAAACTCGGCGCCGATTCGCGCAACGGCTTCGGCGACATCGTTGCCAAGATCGCGACGCTGCCGGAAGGCGAGCGCGCAGCCATCCAAGCCGACATCGACGCGTGCTACGCGGATGGCCCCGGCGTCGCGATGGTCAATTCGGACAAGGGCATCACCAACCTTCACGTGCCGAGTGACGTCATCATCGATGCGTCGATGCCAGTCGTGGTTCGGGACTCCGGTTGCATGTGGAACGCCGAAGGCAAACTGCAAGACACCAAGGCGGTCATTCCAGATCGCTGCTACGCCAGCGTCTACCAGGCCGTCATCGACGATTGCCGCACCCACGGCGCACTTGACCCGACGACGATCGGCAGCGTTTCGAACGTCGGCCTGATGGCGCGCAAGGCCGAGGAATACGGCTCACACGACAAGACCTTCGAAGTGCCGAGCGATGGCACGGTGCGCGTTGTCGATGCCAATGGCACGACACTCATCGAACACCAAGTCTCTGCCGGTGACATCTGGCGCATGTGCCAGGTCAAGGACGAGCCGATCCGCGACTGGGTCAAACTCGCCGTCAGCCGCGCCCGTGCGACCGGCACGCCCGCCGTATTCTGGCTCGACAAGAATCGCTCCCACGACGCGCAACTGCTGCAGTTGGTCGAGGCCTACCTCGGCGATCACGACACCAACGGCCTCGAGTTCCACATGATGGCGCCGGTCGACGCGTGCAAGTTCTCCCTCGAGCGCATCCGCAAGGGCGAGGACACGATCTCGGTCACGGGCAACGTGCTGCGCGATTACCTGACCGACCTGTTCCCGATCCTCGAAGTTGGCACCAGCGCCAAGATGCTGTCGATCGTGCCGCTGATGAACGGCGGCGGCCTGTTTGAGACCGGCGCCGGCGGCTCTGCTCCGAAGCACGTGCAGCAGTTCGAGAAGGAGAACCACCTGCGTTGGGATTCGCTCGGCGAGTTCCTGGCATTGGCAGCCTCGTTCGAACACATCGCTGAGCGCTACGACAACAAGCAGGCACGCCTGCTCGGCAAGACGCTCGATCAAGCGAGTGCCCAATACCTGCTGCAGAACAAGTCGCCGTCGCGCAAGGTCGGCGAACTCGACAACCGTGGTAGCCACTACTTCGTCGCGACCTACTGGGCGCAGGCGATGGCCAGCCAGACCGAAGACGCCGCTCTTGCCGAGCGCTTCGCAAAGGTTGCCGAATCCCTCACCAGCAACGAAGACAAGATCGTCGACGAACTGAACAGCGTGCAGGGTCCGCCTTGCGACATCGGTGGCTACTACCAACCGAACGTCAAGCTGACAGCGGCTGCCATGCGTCCGAGCGCCACGCTCAACGCGATCATCGACGCCTAGGCCTCGATCCAGGGCGAAGCAGCGGCACGCGAGCGACGGCGAGGTCGCGATTCATGAGTGGTGGCCCCGCTCACCGACGGACCCACCCACTCGAGTGCTGCGCGTCGGACTACTTCTTTTGAATCGTCAGCGTGTCGAACAGCCGCCCTTCGAGATCGTAAGCCTTCATCTCCAGCGTCGTGCCATTCACGGCGACGTAGCAGAAGTGGTGACCGCGCTTGACGGTGTTCTGGAAGAACGGGCGGATCGGGCCGGGTGTTTCCAAACCACCACCACCGCCACCAGTCACCATGTAGACCGTGCCGTTGCCCGGTGACGTCGCATGCTGCTCACGCAACGGCCACGTACGTTCGTAGCTGTGGATATGGCCGTTCCAAACGATGTCGACGCCATACTTATCAAACAACGGCACCAACGTGCGCGTGCGCAAGTCGCCATTCGTCGACGGGCCATACCACGCGTTGCCGTAGTCGTTCTCGTCTGAGCTGTAAGCCGGGTGGTGGTAACAAACGATCTTCCACTGCGCGCGCGACTTCTTCAGCTCCGCTTCCAAGAACAGGAACTGTTCAGATCCTGGTCCAACCTCACGATTCGAGTCGATCAGAAAGAACTGCGCGTTGCCGTATTCGAACGTGTAGTAGTACTCCGGCGTCGGCAGCGACATGTAGTCGTAATAGAAGTGCGCGTCACGCTCGTGGTTGCCGAGCACCGGGAACATCGCAACCCGCTCAAGCAATGGCTTCATGCTCGAGAAGAAATGGTCTAGCCACTGCCCCTTGACCGTGCCAGTGCTGACGAGATCGCCGGGATGCAGCAGAAAGTTAGGGCGCAGTCCCCAAGCAAACTTCGCCATTACGCCGGAGACCTTGGGGTTGCCTTGCGTGTCACTAATGACCGCGAAAGCGAACGGCACATCCGCACTCGGCGCAGTCTGAAAGCTGAGCACTTCGCCCCACAAACGACGGCCTTGATCGTCGACGGTCTCGACGCGGTAGTAGTAGCCGGTGTTCTCTTCGAGCCCGTCCAAGCGAACCTCGTGCAACAGCGAAGCGCCGGCAACGACCTTCTTCTCAGCGAAGACCGGCGACTTCTTATCCTTCTCGCCAACGAAGTCGACCTTCTTGCCCCAGTGCACAATGGAACTGCTTAAGCGTGACGTTTCCCACCGAACCGTCATGCCAGTCTTGGTCGCCCACTGCAGATACGGCTGCACCAGCCAACGCATGTTCGGATCCTGGATCACGTGCGGCTTGGAGTTGGTCAGCGCTTCGCCGTGCGTGAACATGTGTTGCACCGCCTCCGGCTTCGCGGTCTCGGCGAAGATGCGCGCCGAGTGGATGCGACCGTGCAGCGGCGTGTTCTCGTTGGAGTCGCGATAGCTACCGATCATCAGTGGCGCGGACTTCGGATACAGCAAGGCACCGGACTGCACCGTGCTCTTAGCTTCGAGCTTGCCGTTGACATAGATGCACTGGACCTTGCCGTCGTAGGTGCCACACACGTGGTAAAAATGCCCCGGCTTGTAGCGAGTCTTGCCGGCCAGATAGGTCATGTGACCATTGCCGTCATCCGCGCCCTTGCTCGCCAACCCGAACGTGAAGTGATGCTCGTCGTAGCCGAGCAACCAACCGCTCTCCGCATCGGCGTTGTCTTGGATGACGCCAACGATGCCACCCCAACGCACTGGCGTGTTCACCGCGACCCACGCCGTCACGGTCATGTGCTTCGTGGGCAGCTTCTGCCGTGACTTCGCGTAGTCATCGGCGAGTACCAAGGCCGTAGCTTTGCCGTCGAACAGCATCGAACCGCCCTGCTTATCGGCCACAAACTCAGCCTTGCCTTCGATCCGAGCCGAAACCCCGAGCAGCGACTGCAGCTTGCCGTCCTTAACCTGCTGCTGCGACAACCGCCAACTGCCGATCGGGTCAGGACCATCGTGAGGCGCCCCCAATGGCGCGCCGTGCGAAGCAACAAGGAGACCGAACAACGCGGAGCGAACGAGCATGCGTGCAGCCTACGGGCAGGTGCCGGCGCAAAAAAACATCCGAATGGCTGACCTCCGAAGTGCCCCGTAGCGCCCCCACAAAGGAACGCGATCTCCCGCGACCTAACTCCATAGAGCACCACCTCCTGGCTGGCGCCGCCCTCGCCCTCATCTACAGCCTG
>CALCZA010000044.1 GCA_937906475.1 uncultured bacterium | reverse complement strand
ACGAGGGCTGGCAAGACGTCACGCGCAAGGGGGCGCGGAGCCGGAGCGGCGTCCGGCTAGGCACCAAAGAGAACAGTGCAACGCAGCCAGCGCGTGGCTGGCGAGCCATCTCCGGCTACTTCAGCTGCTCCCAGTAGTCTTCCGGCATGTCGTGTGCGATCTTCAGGGCGCCATTGCTGCCACCGTAGATCGGCTCTTCGATGCGGATGACCTTGCCGCTACCGAAGCGCTCCTTCATGGCCTTCTCGACGGCGGTATCGAGGCCCTTGACCATCGAACCACCACCAGCGAGTAGCACGCGGTCCTTCAGCTTGGCTTGGAACTCCGGGTCGAATGTCGACACGAGTTTCTTGATGCCATCGAGGATCGGCTCGATCAATACCGAGCATGCGGCGCACAACTGATCGGTTAGATCGAACGGGGTTGGCTTGCCGTCGACGGGCAGATCGACCACGACGCGCTCGGTGACGTCACCGACGTAGCCATAGCGTTCCTTGATGTCCTTGACCATCTGCACGGTGAACTGGGCACCGGGACAGGTCTCTTCGATCAGCTTGGCGAGTGCTGCGTCGACAGCATCACCGGCAATGTCAAACATCACCTGGTCGGTCTCTTCCGGCATCGTGCCGTGCATCCGGCAGAGGTCGGTCGTGCCGGCGCCAATGTCGATGACGAGCACGTCTTCTAGCCAATCCAAGCCGTAGGCGACTGCAAATGGCTCACTGCAGAGCATGACCGAATCGACTTGTTCGCGCGCGGCCTCGATGATGGCCTCACGGTTGTGGATCGAAGCTTCGGCCGGTGCACCGATCACGCAGTAGACGAGTTCGTCGGCGCGCGGCTTGGCGATGCGGATCGCCTCACCGATCAAGTCGCGGGCCGCCTTGAGGTTGGCCTTGGTTTCAGCGTCGGCATCCTCGCCGGTCTTGATGACGCCCTTCTCGAGGGGCTTGTAGACCTTCAGCGACAAGCGCTTCTCGATTGCTTCCTTGCCGTAGAGAACGTCCTTCTTCAGCAGTTTTAAGCTGATGACGTCCTTCGGGTAACCGACGATCGAATACACCGTCTCCCGCACACCGTTGCTCGCCGACACCGAAGTGCGCGATGTGCCAAGGTCCATACCAATATAGAGAACGCCATGGTCCTTCTTGACCTCCGTGCTGTCCCCGCCGGTTTCGTTCTTATCAGTCATCGTTTTTTAGTTCCTAAACCACCGATCCCATTCGATTGGGACTGGTCTCACGCAGGCTTGCTGCGTTTCTGCAGCTTCAAATTTGCTTTAAAGAGATCCGCCATCAACTCATTCTTCTTGCCGGCATGCGAATCGGAATCGTCGAGTCCTTGCACATCACGGTAGATCGAGGAGATGCCTTCATCCATTGACTTCATCGCCGACACCTTGCTCAAACGGTCCTCCGTTGAGACCAGAGTGTCGTTGAGTTTCCTGATACGGCGCTGGAGGTTGCCGACTTCGCGATCCTGAAGAGCCTTGCGGGCCACCTCAGCTTCTACGCGTTCACCGGATATAACGTCCATGACAAGCTCTATCAGCCGCCCCTCGAGCGAGCCGACCGAAACGTCACCGGCCTCGGCCAGCGAGCCGATGACCGACGCGACCTTCTTGGCGATCTCTGCATTCTCGCCGTCGTAGCGCATCGCGAGTTCGACCGAGTCTTGCTCGAGCTTGACCTTCAGGGCGGAGCGCTTCTCGCCGAGTTCACGGCGCATCAAGTCGATCTCGTCCTCGGCGCGCTCGCGCGCCTGATCGACTTGCGATTTCTCACGCTGAAGGTCTTCGTTACTTCGCAGCAAGCGCAAGAACTCAGCCTTGGTCGATTCGGCCACGACTTCACGCTCAAGGCCAACCATGCGCGTCTTCAAGCTGCGATACACCGCAGCTTCAATCAACGAAATGATGCGGTCGATGCCCAGAACGTTGACGTTCTTCACACCCTTTTTCTTGAGCTTATCGATCGATGTCCTGAACGACATCTGCCGAACGGCAACCTTCAGAGTCTCCTTGAAGCCAGCCACGAACTACTTGTCCTCGTCCCCTGCCAACGAATCGTAAGAGAGGCGGCTATCACTGTCTGGATCCTGGCCGCGCACTTCGGTTACGAATGAACCGAGCACGTTGCCGCCCATGTCACTCAGCGTGCGCAAGGCATCGCGCGACTGCTTCTTGAGCGAGTGCTCGAGGCGCACAACCATCAACGTGCCATCTGCGGCGGCCGACAGCACGCCAGCGTCCGTCGACGGCAGCACCGGCGGCGAATCGATGATGACGTACTGAAAGTTCTCTTTCAACCTGTGCAACAACTGATCGAGGCGAGACGAACCCAGCACCTCGGCAGGGTTGTCGACGCGCGAACCAGCGCCGAGCAACTTCAGGTTGCGGTAGCCAGCCATTCGCAACACCTTGTCCACCGGCGTGCGGCCAAGCAGCACATCCGTCAGACCAGTTTCACTGTTGAGGTTGAGGTAGCGCTCACAACTCGGCGAGCGCAGGTCGGCATCGACGAGCACGACGCTCTGACGCTCCAACTCGGCGAACGCCATCGCGAGGTTCAGCGCCGACACGGTCTTGCCTTCGCCGCGAACCGCCGACGTCACAACTAGCGTCTTGGGTTCTCCGTCAGGATTCATCGCAACCAACCGATTGCGCAAACCACGAACTTGCTCGGCACGGAAGCCAGCCGACTCGTGGAAGAGAACTAGATACGGATTGATCGACCGGTCAACGACGACAACCATGTCGTCAGCGAACTCGTCACCAATCTTCTCGTTAGCGTCTTTCTTTCGGCGAAACATTGTTGTGGAGCGGGCTTACCGCTTCAGCAGCTTTCGGAAATCTCGCGGACAACACTTGCCCCATACTCTTGCGGATGACGGAAAATAATTATTTGGCCAGGCAACGACCGGTCTGCTCGCACCAGAATCGCCCTTGGCAAGGGTGGGTTCGCCGTGGCGAGCGCCAACAGCTTTGCATTGTATAGCAATTTGGAATCGTGAGAACTACGGGCAAAGACGCCCGCTAAATCCTCTTCCCGCAAAGGAACCATCCGCAGCCAGGGTGAACGAGAGCACTCCGAGGCTGATCTGGTAGCGCTGAATACGGCCAGTTGGCCCTAATTCGGCAGTCACTTCGCCAGCTCCGAGCGCGGGCCGAAGCTGCACCTCGATCTGCCCCTCACTGCCGATTCGCTCCCCCACGACACGCGCGGCAGTGACCGGTGCCAACAATTCGCTCAGCATCGCGGCCAGCACCAGGGCAAGATGCGGTTGCGCTTGTTGCAACGGCGGTATTGCGCGATAGCTCTGGCCCGGCATCGTCGCCGTGATCGCATCGAGTCCGACCGTCAAGTCCATCACCTTGCCGCCGACATCCGGGAACAACTGCGCGCGCATTAACTGCTGCTCGACGACGAACAATACATCGAACACGCCGGCGAGGTATGGCGACTCGATCTCGAGTAGGAACTGATCCGCTGGAATGCGTTCGCTCAATTCCATCGCACGCACCAACTG
The DNA here is from genome assembly GCA_937906475.1 of uncultured bacterium. Lineage (GTDB taxonomy): Bacteria > Planctomycetota > UBA1135 > UBA1135 > UBA2386. The sequence continues at coordinate 38,383 of CALCZA010000044.1, read as the reverse complement.
TTGCGTCGCAGGCGACGCCGGAGCAAAGCTATGGCACCCCGACAGCACGAGGGAAGTTGCCAACAACAGCAACGCGCATAAACGAACTGCTTGCCGCGTCACGAGTCGATCGAGTGGTTGGTTTCGCTTCTTGCCAGCAGAGGTGCCAACACGAACAAGCAGCTTAGCATGCAAGCGATCGAACCGAATGCTACGACACCGCCAAGCAACTGCAGACCGGGACTCTCGGCGAGCAGCAAGGACGAGAACCCCAGCACCGTACCGATACTGGTACGCACAATGCCGACGCCGGTCGCGCCAGTCGAGTTGCCAAGATTCTTGAGGTCTGATCCCGCATGTCGGAAGTGGCCCACAAGATGCACTCCTTCGTCGACCCCGATACCAAGCACGAACGGCACGGCAACGAAGCTGATCATCGATAGCGGGATCGCAAGTAACTGCAACAACACCAGCGTGATCACCAGGCCAATCACACTAGGAACTAACGCGAGCAAGCCGTAGCGCAATGAGCGCAACCACAGCGTCACCATCACGACCGCGAGCAACGCAGCGATCCAACACGCCCGCAACAGATCCCGCGACAGCAGGTCTTCCAGGGCCCGCAACATGCTTGGACCACCATGCAGGATGACTGGCTGCTGACACCGTTCTTGCAGTCGCTGCTCGAAGGCTTCAAAGGGCGCCAATCCGAGGCGGCGGGGCGGCCAAACAGTGACGGCGCGATGGTCTACTCCGAGGTAGTCGACAACGACCGCGGCCGCCGCCGGCAGATCGGCGGCAAAGCGACGCGACAGTTCATCGAGTGCCGGCCGAAATAACTCCGGTTCCAGCCCCGCAAGGCCGAGTTGCTGGGTCGCACGAGCGACAAACCCTCGTAAGCGTTCCCGGCAGGTGGCGACGGCTTGTCGACCTGCTGCGGTTGCAGATCGGTCTAACCCGGTCCAGAAACGCACTTCGCCAGCGGCCTGCGATTGCTGCAACGCATGCAACAACGGCGAGGCATCTTGATCGGCAGGCCACAACGCCAACACCGGCACCGTTGAGAACCCAATCTGCGCTTCGATCGAACGACGTGCCGCCGCGACAGCGTCATCAGCGGGACGGATTGACTCGGTTTCCGCAGACAACGGAATCCCGGAAACGGCGAGCGAACCAACCCCGGCAATCGCAATCGCAATCACGCCCCACGCGACCGGCCGCGAACTGCGATGCAACAGCCAACGATCACTGCACGACGACAACAGACTGCGTTCGGGGTCACGCCGATCGCCGGACCACCGCAACAGAATCGGCAACGCAAAGATCGTCAACAGCACACTGCCAACCAAGCCGATCGCCAGCAGTAAGCCGAACGAGCGCAGGCCACCATCACTGCCAGCACCAATCGCCAAGAACGTGACCGCGGTCGTCGCCATGTCGATCAACAGTTCCGGCACGGTCGTGCGCTGTACTTCCTGCACGGCTTCGCGATGCGCCATGGTCAAACGTGCACGGCGGTAGCGCGCGGCGTAGTGGATAGCGAAATCAACGCCAAGGCCGCACAAGACCGCCACCGCGGCCACCGCAACCGTCGGCAAGGCGCCAAAGCAAAAACTGCCGAACGGGATCGCCCACGCGATCGACAGTATGGCTGGCAACTGGACCAACATCGGCAAACGCAAGCCGCGCATGACCCAAACTAGATACAGCGCAATCAACAACACCGACCACGTGCTGGCGCGCTCGAAGTCCCCGCGCAACCGCGCCTGATCGGCACGGGCGACGGCATAGCCACCGAAGATCTCCGCAGTGACGCCAGCGGCCAGAAGTTGTTCGTCAACGAACGTGCACACGCCAGTCGAGAAGTCTGCGTCGTAGGCGTCAATGCGGCCGCGCAGTTGAATCACCGCGCGTTTGCCACCTGCCAGCAAGAGCAGATCCGTACCAGTCGCGAAACCAAGCTCGCGGAAGCGGTCCTCTGACGACAGCACCCACCGCAACCCCAAAGGATCGCGCACGGCCAACTCGCGAGCCGCCACCGGATCGTCGGCGAGGTCCTCCACGAGGTTCTGAACTGCGGTCGAGACGCCTTCTTCGGACAGTGCCTGTCCCAGATCCGAGAGTTGCGCATCGTCTAGCAACCACAACGGCGCCTCGGCAAAGCGCTCCGCCCATTGCGAGAACAACTCCTCCCGCGTCGTCAGAACCTCAACGATGTCCGGTGAACTCGCGAAACGCTGCGCCAGTTTTGGCACCACATCCTCGAGTTTGCGCGCGTCGGGCAACCCTTCGCCATGCAACAGCAACCACATAGTGCGCGATGGTCGCGAGCGATCATCGAGCAACTGTGCAATGCGAACATGGGGATGCTCGGACGGCAGCAACTGCGAGATATCCGGTTCGAACCGCACATGCGGCCACGCGAACAAGGACATCGCGGTCACCAGCAACACGACCGCGATCGTCGCGACCGGCAGGCGCAGCGGCACGGTCACAATGCGCTCGAACCAGCCGCGCGAACTCACGCTTCTGACTCCGATTCCGGGCGCTTGGCGAGCAACTCTTGCAGCATCTCGCGCGATAGCTTGCCTCGACTCGTTCGTGGCAACTCGGCGACCAACACCACCCGGCGTGGCACCTTGGCCGGTGGCAGAACGCGCGCACAGTGACGGCGCACAGTTTCTTCATCGAGACCATTGCCGGCCACGACGGCCGCACAAATGGCGCGACCTTGCTCATCGCAAAACGGCACGACACCAACGTCCACGACCTGCGGCAAGCGAGCGATCAGTTCTTCAACTTCACGCGGATCCACCTTGTGGCCACCGACATCAAACACCAAGCCGGCTCGCCCGCGCAGCACCAGTTCACCGGCAACAAACTCGCCGAGGTCCGGCGCGACGAAGCAACCATCGCGCGGATTGTCCGAGGCCTCAGGATCAACACCGGCCGTAGTCAACAAACGCCCGACAGCCCTGGAAGCGATGCGCACGCGACCGTCAGCTCCAATCGTCACCGACACGCCAGCGACGGGTAGTCCGACAGAACCCCGTTCGGCCGCCTGCCCCGTTGGGTCGTAGCAAGCACCACCGCTCTCGGTTGAGCCGTAGAAGGCATGCACTGGCAAGCCGAAACGTTCCCGGAACGCCACCGCCACTTCCTCTGGCAACTTCGCACCAGCGGACATCACCAACCTCATGCTCGCCGGCAACTCGAACGATCCTTGCAGCAACGCACGCAGCAGCGCCGGCACGGCGGGCAACACAGTCGGTTCGCCAACCCGCATCGCGCGCAACAAGCCAAGCGGGCCGAGGCCCGGCAACACCAACCGCCGGCCGCGCGCCAACGCTGGTATCAACAGGTTGCCAACGCCGTAACTAAATGACATTGGCACGGCGGCAAAGACTCGGTCGTCATCGCCAATGCCCATCGCTTGTTCCAGCGCCTGCGCGTCGGCCATGAGTTCGGCATCACCAACGGCGATTGCCGTCGGTTCGCCAGTCGACCCGGACGTCAACTTGATGGCGCGATCGGTTCCGGCGAGCGCTTCGCCACCACACGGCTGCAACGACAACTCGGGATCGTCAACCAACACCGCCGTCGCGCCGAGCCGAGCGGCGAGGTCAAGCCGCGGCGCGCGCGGGTCCGCGGCATCCATCAGGACGGCGGCATGCGATCGCCGAGCCACCGCCAAGAACGCCGCGAGGAAGGTCGCGCCATCGCGCACCGACAATGCGATGCGCCGCCCGACCGGGACACCCTGCAACAACTCCCCGATCGACGCGACCTGCTGATCTAGGCATGCACGCGTCACGGTGCCCGTGGCGGTCCATGCCACCGGGGCGGCTGGGTCAGCTCTCAGGAGCTTGCCAAAGGCATCAGCAACCGACAAAGGCATAGGCTGGCGATCAGCCTACGGTCATCGCCGAAAGCCGCAACGACTGAGTCGCTTGATGCCGCCGAGACGCCAGAACATCTAACCAATCGTCGTCAGCAATCGTGCAACCGCGTCGTTCCGCAGCAGGCAACTCGCGGCTAGACTCTCGCAGCAATGACCAACCAGGTATCCGTCGAACAGCTCAAACTAATGCTAGTCGACAAACTCAACTTGAAGTCGGTAACCGCCGACCAGATCAACGACGACAACGCGCTGTTCGGACCCGAAGGCCTCGGGCTCGACTCAGTCGATGCCCTCGAACTGGTCTTGGCCATCGAGAGCGAATACGGCATCCAAATCAACGATGAAGAAGTCGGTCGCGAGGCGTTCACCTCGGTGCAGGTGCTGTGCGCATTCATCAATGAGCGGCTCTGTGCCAATGACTCGAATCCCGCCGGCGCGTGAGCAGATCGTTGCAAGATGACCCCGTCGTGGTGACCGGGATCGGCGCAGTCTCCAGCCTCGGCGCGACTGCCGAGTCATTGTGGCAAGGCGTCACCGCAGGAACGCGCGGAATCGGCGAACTGAGCCTGTTCGAGACAGCGTCGCATCGCACCAAACTTGCCGCCCAAGTCGATACGAACGCCTTGCCTCAGCAGTTCGCCCACATGTCGCGGGCCGATCGCTTCGGCTGCACCGCGACCGCCGCAGCCGCGCAGAACGTGCCCAAGGACCTACTGCAATCAGGGCGCACCGGAGTGTTCTTCGGCAGCAGCACCGGCGCCTTGTTCGAAGGCGAACGATTCCTGCACAAACTGCTCAATAACGAAGAGGGCGACCTGCACTCGATCGTTGGCCTGCAGAACGATGGCCCCGGCAACGCGGTCGCCAAGCAATTCCGCTGCGGTGGCCCCGTCATCACCTACTCCACGGCGTGCACGTCGGCCAACGTCGCCATCGGGGCCGCTCTCGATGCACTACACTCAGGTGAAGTTGACGTCGCGATCGCGGGCGGCGCTGATGAATTGTGTGAAATCACCTATGCCGGCTTCAACAGCCTGCGCGCCATCGACTCCGATCCGACCCGACCCTTCCGCAAAGATCGCAAGGGTCTACTGATGGGTGAAGGCGCCGGCGTCCTGGTTCTCGAACGTCGTAGCCAAGCCATCGCTCGCGGTGCCACGGTGCTAGCCGAACTCGTCTCCGCCGGCCGCTCCTGTGACGCCAACCACGTGTCGGCGCCGGATCCAGAAGGGCGCGGCGCCGTGGCGGCGATTAACCAAGCTCTGCAAGAAGGCGGCCTGTCGCCCGACGACATCACGTTCGTCAACGCGCACGGCACCGGCACGCCACACAACGATGTCTCCGAGAGCAAGGCCATGAACGCCGTCTTCGGCGATCGCGCCAAAAGCCTGCCGATCACGTCAACAAAGAGCATGGTCGGGCACTTGCTCGGCGCGGCCGGCGGCATCGAAGCCGTGCTGACGGTGCTATCAATCCAACATCGCCTGCTACCGGCGACCGCCGGTGACACTCCGTCAGACCCCGAACTCGGACTCGATGTCGTGTTGCATGAAGCACGCGCGCTGCCAACGAGCAACGTTGGCATATCGACCAATCTCGCGTTCGGCGGCAACAACGCGGTGATCGTGCTGCGCAGTCCCCGGCATTCTTCGCCAGGCGATCGTGCTCCAGAAGATAATCGCTCGCCAGAAGGGCAGCGCAGCCAATGACCAACGGCACGAACAACCAAGTCGTCGTCACCGGCATCGGCTGCCTCGGACCGTTCGGTCTCGGGATCGACGCCCTGCAACAAGCGCTCGCGACCGGCGTCGCCACAACATCCGACATCGACCGCTCCGCCGGCTACCACCGCAATGGTTCGGCGACGCAAGTTGCCGCGACTGGCGAACTCGACCTGACCCCGTGGCTCTCCGAAGATGACGGCCGGCGCATGAGCCAGTTCTCACAGCATGCGGTCACGTGCGCACGCATGGCGCTCGGTCACGCCGGCCTCGCCGAGATTCCCAGCGAACGAACTGCCGTGACGATCGCGACGGCGTTTGGGCCTGGCGGATTTACCGAACGGCTCGCTCTACAAGTCCTGCAGAAGGGCGGCAAGTTCGCGTCACCGTTCTTGTTCACCGATTGCGTGGCCAATGCTGCGGCCGGCCAAATCGCGATCGCGACGGGAGCACGCGGCGCCAACCTGACGATCTGCCAACGCGAAGCGGGTCCGCTGCTCGCCATTGCCCAAGCGACCAACGATCTTCGACTGGGACGCGCCGATGTCTGCCTCGCTGGTTCGGTCGACGAACTGCAACCACTGTCCTACGCGATCCTCGATCGGTTCCGGGCACTCGCTCGGCCAACCGCGCGCGACGGCAAGACCGAAGAACTGCCGCGTCCCTTTGACACGCAACGCAACGGCTACCTAGCCGGCGATGGCGGCACAATCTTGGTGCTCGAACGCGACCAACACGCCAAGGCACGCGGTGCCCGCGTCCTCGCGCGCGTCGGCGACAGCGCCCGCGCATTCGACCCAACAGCGCCGCGCACCGGCCACGGTCGCGATAGCGCAGCCCTCGCGGCCCGCCTGCAAGAACGGCTTGGCCCACAACTGCGCACGGTCGACACCGTCATCAGTTCGGCATCGGGAGCACGACGCGGTGACGCACTCGAAGCCGAAATCCTGCGAACGGTCTTGCCCAAACTGCCGCAGGTACTCGCGCCAAAGTCCGTTACGGGCGAGTTCGGCGGCGGCACCCTCGGCGCCGCGATGCTCGCACTCATCGGCACAAACTTCGGCAAGCCACAAGGCTGCACGCAACCCGACCCGAACATCGGCATCGAACTGGCCGATGGCCTGATCCACGCCCAACACATCCTCTGCTCCGCTCACGCCGCCGGCGGTGTGAGTTCCTGGCTTACGTTCTCTCAGCCATGACGCAACCTGATTACGACCTCGTCATTCTAGGCGGTGGCCTCGCTGGTGGCCTGCTCGCGCGCCAGATGCGCTTGACCCGCCCGGACCTGCGCGTCCTGTGTCTCGAACGAGCCACCGACACGGCTTACAAGGTTGGCGAAGCAACGGTCGAACTGTTCTCCAACTACCTCGTTCGCAAGCTTGGCCTGACCACCTACCTCTACGAAAACCACCTACCAAAGAACGGACTGCGCTTCTTCTTCGATAACGAACAGAAGAACGCACGCCTCGAACAGATGAGCGAGATCGGCAGCTTCGGCTTGCCTTTCCACCCGAGTTTCCAACTCGATCGCTCGACATTCGAACGCGAACTGCGCGACGGTAGCGCCCGACTTGGAGCCGACATCCTGGAGGGCTGCAAAGTCGAAGATGTCGAGTTTGGCGACCCCCACCACAAGGTCACGTTCCAAGAGCACAACACTTCGCGGAGCGTCACGACCAAGTGGGTCGTCGATGCAACCGGTCGCAATAGCTTGCTAGCGAAGAAACTCGACCTGCGAGTTCCAGGGACGCAGCATCGCTGCCTGGGATCGTGGGCAAGGCTCGGCAACGTCGCCGATCTCGACGGCCACGACATCGACCCGGCCTGGCGCGCGCGCACGCGGCACACCTCGCGGCGCCTATCCACGGTGCACTTTATGCATCGCGGCTATTGGATTTGGCTGATTCCGCTGCGCGGCGGCGTCACCAGCGTCGGCATCGTCGGCGACAAGCGCCATGTCGGTCGCGAACTCTTGACTCAAGATGGCCTGCGCGAGTTCCTGAACAGCCAACGCGCTTGCCGAGACCTAATCGGTGATGCCGAGTGGTTGGATTTCGGCGCGTATGGCCAACTGGCATACGGCACCAAGAAGTGGTTTGGCGATCGCTGGGCGGTGATTGGAGAGGCCGCCGCGTTCTCGGATCCGTTCTACAGTCCGGGCAGCGACTTCATCACGCTCAGCAACGACTGCGTCACTGATCTGATCGGGCGCCAGCACGATGGGGAAGACACTGCCGAACGGCAGAAACTCTACAACAGCTACCTGGAGTTCCGCTATCAGGCGAACCTGCCGCTCTACCGCGAGCAATACGACCTGTTCGGCAGCTACGAACTGATGACGATCAAATGGAACTTCGACATCGCCGCCTACTACGCCCTGTGGGTCAACTCGTATCTGATGGACAAGCACCTCGACATCGACGACCTGCGCCACGAGTTGCGCCAATCAACATTCGTCGTCAAAGCACTCGAGCGCTTCCGGATGATGTTCCTCAACTGTGAACGCAAGGTCACGGCCGACGGCGGCTACCACCGCCAGAACCTAGAGCGCATGTCTGAAGGACTCGGCGACATCTCGTTCGCGCACGAAGTCGGCAGGCTCGACAAAAAACAAGCCGAGACGCACTCGCTGGACGCGTTCGCGAAGGCGCGCGCCCTCTGCTTCGACTTGCTCGGTCAAACCGCAGGCAATGCCGACAAGTTTGGCTTCGTCGACTACGTCAACGGCCGCGCCCTACCCGCGCCCGAATAAATAGCGGCGACTAGTTAGCCGCGACAGGCTGACTGTCACTCGTCATACAGAGACTCACTAGCGGCGACGACGGCCCTGCCACTCTTCCTTCTTCGAGACGGCCTCGAACGTCTTGTCGCCGCGCTTAAAGACTAGTTTCAGCGTATCGGCCTTGGCCTCACGCGCGAACTGGAACAGTTGGCGGATGCTGTCCAACTGGCGGCCATCGACCTTGAACAGCACATCGCCATTCTGCACGCCAAGTTTGTGGGCACGGCCATCGGGCTTCACCGACGTGAACTTCAGGCCATCAATCTCCGCTCCAAACCAGTTGCTGGCGAAACCCTGGGATTGACCTCGACTACGGCGGCGCGTCGTGATGCCTTCGCGGTTGAGCATCGAATCTAGGTTGGCAGTGCCGAGCGCAGCCATCGCGATAACCGTGGCCGTGTGGCGCTGATACTCTTCGATCGCGTTATCGAACGTGTCCCACTGGGTGTGCCACGTGTGCTGGAAGTAGTTGGCGCGCCCCTTAAGTCCCCAGCCAAGACCCGGAGCCTTGACGGCCAAGAACGACGCGTGATCGCTGCCGCCACGGCCGCCACCAATCTCGGCGCGCGCGATCAGGTTAAACACTTCATCATCAAAATCGGCGTCGGGCGGCGTCAATAAACGCGTCACCTGCGCAAACACCGGTTCGAGTTGCGCGTGCATCTTGTTGGTTACTACAAGTGACTGGGCCCAGTTGGTGCCGGTGTCGTGATTGAACACAGCGGACACCTTGTCCATGTCGACGCGGTGCCGTTGCACGTAGCCACGACTGCCGAGCAAGCCTTGTTCCTCGCCGCCCCACAAGCAGAACTTGATCGTGCGCTTCGGCTTGGCACCGACCGCCATCAAGATGCGGGCGGCTTCCATCGTCGTGGCACTGCCAGTGCCGTTGTCAGTCGTACCTTGCGCTTGGTGCCAACTGTCGAGGTGCGAAGAGATGATGACCACCTCGTCGGGCTTTTCGGTGCCGACCAGCGTCGCAATCACGTTGTGCAACTTGATCGGACCCGGCTTAAACTCGTTTTGGATGTCGAACTGAGCGACCGGTTTCTTGCCGCTCTCGAACAGTTCCATCAGCCGATCAAAGTCATCCGCGCGCACGGCGATCATTGGCAACTTGGGCGCTTGCTCGATCGGCATCCTGGCAACCTTCGAATCGCCGAACACTCTCACCCGCGTCGGGAACTGCTTATTCGGATCGCCAGCGCGGTAGACCACGCCGAGAGCACCCGCTTCGAGCACCGCGGCACAAATGCTGCTGCTCGGCTTGCGCGTCGACAACACCCACTTCCCCTTAGTCGCAACGCCATCGCCGGTCGCCGATCGTGGCGCAGCAACAAAGCTGGCCGTCTGCAGTCCGTCGGTTGGCGCCGTCCACGCTTCGGTGGCGACATACATGTCGAGCTGGATCGGTTCGACGATGCGCCCCACCCACTTGCCACGGTTCCAAACCGTCTGCCATTCCGCCCACTGCTCAAGCTCGACCTGTAGGCCCATCTTTTCAAATTCACCCTTCGCCCAATCGCAGGCTTTGGTGAAGTTGTCGGAGCCGGTCAGGCGCTGACCAATGTCACCGGTCATTTCGCGCAAGATGCTGTGCACCTTGCTGTTCTCTATGCCCTCCTTCTTGATCTTCTCCGCCATCGCATTGGACAGCGGCTTTGCTTGCGCATTGGACTGCGGCTTTGCTTGCTCGGCAGCGATTTCCTGCGCATAAGCAAGAGGCGCGAACAGCCCAATGAGAAGGGGAAGGGTGAGCAACGACGAGGAGCGCAGGAATTGCATACTAGATCGGTTGGGTGTGGACCTACTAATGTCGCCTCAGGGCGCTCGGATTGCGAGCTAGCCGCAGTCCCGAATGCGTCCCGATTCACGTAGACCCCAACGAGGCACGCCTCCGACGAGCCTGCCGGTGCGGCACTGATACAACCTGCCATGGCAAGGCGTATCTAGCGCGCGCAACCGCTTATTTCAGGTGGCCGTTGTGAGTCTCCGCGTAATCCGTGCTCGAACGATTTCATCCAGCGGTTGGCGATCCTGAGAGGCGTGAACACCGCTCGCGGCGATCACGCCCGGATGGGCGACTCGAATCAATTCAGTTGGAGGGGCATGAATACCGCCTCTGCGTTATTCGCGCCGTAACCCCACGAACGCAGCGACGTCCAACCCTTCGGCATCTTCGCGGTGATCTTCTTGCCGCCAGCTTCGGCTGTGACTTCGTGCTTGTCAAAGTCGACGTGGATCTGCAACGCGATCGGCGTCTTGCCATCCCACTCGAGCGGGGTCTTCGCGGTGATCTTGCGCCACTGCGGGCCCATGATGATCAGACGCTTCGCCGCGACTTCGTAGCCGATCCGCATCATTTGGCCGCGCGGTTGACCGCCACTGAACACGACGAAGGCGTTCTGGTTCTGCTTGCCGGCTAGCGGCAAGACCTTCGTCGACAGCGTGACGTTGCCCAAGCGGTCGCCGGTCTTGAGCATGTAGCCGCCGGGCGCGTTGGCCCACATGCGGTAGGCCTTGCCTTCGCGTTCGACGCGAGCGATACCCGCCGTGATCGGGAACTCGCCGCCGCCGACAGTGCCGGTGTCGTCGTTGTATTGCTTGCGTAGCTTGACCAGGCGCTGTTCGAGGTCCTTGCGAATCTCTTGGTAGGCCGCGTCCTCGGCGACGTTGTTCATCTCGTCGGGATCCTTCTCGAGATCGAACATCTCCCACGTATTCCACTGCGGCTCGTAGTAGCGGATCAGCTTGTAGCGATCGGTGCGCACGCCAAACATCGCCGGCACCATGTGCACCGCCTGCGACTCATAGTAGTGGTAGTAGATCGCGTCGCGGAACGGCGCGTCGCCGGTCTGCTTGCTCATCACGGGCACGAGGCTCTTACCGTGCGCGGCCGCAAGTGGCGGGGCGCCAGCGAGATCGAGGAACGTCGGACCGAAGTCAATGTTCTGCGTCAACTGCTTCACTTCGCGGCCAGCTTCCAGGTGGCCGGGCCAGCTCATGACGAGCGGCATGCGCAGGCTCTCTTCGTACATCCAACGCTTATCGTACCAACCATGGTCGCCGAGGTAGAAGCCTTGGTCCGAACTGTAGATGATGACCGTGTTCTTCTTGACCTCGGGACGCGCATCGAGCCACGCCAGCAGTTCACCGACACTGCGATCGACGCCGTTGACGCAACGTAGATAGTTCTTCATGTAGCGCTGGTAGGCCCAACGCACGCGTTCCTTGCCTTGCGGGTCTTCGCGCAGGAACGCGGCGTTCTCCGCTTCGAAGGCCTTGTCCCACCCGGCGAGTTGCGCCGCGGTCATGCGCTTTCTTTGTCCGAGCCAAACGCGATCGGTGCCCTTCAATGCATCCGGGTCCTTCGGCGGCACAATCAGGTCGTAGTGCAGGAACATGTGATTGGCGATGCTCATCTCCTGCGCCTTCGCCATTGGACCGCGCCCCTTGTAGTCGTCGAACAACGTCGGCGGCTCCGGGATCATCGTGTCCTTAAACATCGCCAGGTCTTCGGGTGCCGGCTGCCAGTTTCGATGCGGTGCCTTGTGTTGGCACATCAGCATGAACGGGCGGTCTTCGTCGCGTTGGTTCAACCACTCGATCGACAGCTTGGTCGTCAGGTTGGTCGCGTGACCAACGACCCGCACACGACCATCCTTGGTGCGAAAGTCAGGGTTGTAGTAGTTGCCTTGACCTGGGAAGACCATCCACTTGTCGAAGCCTTGCGGATCCGACGACAGGTGCCACTTACCGATCAAGGCCGTCTGATAGCCGACCTTGCCAAGTAACTTCGGGAAGGTTGCCTGATCGCCATCAAACACATTGCCGTTGCGCATGAAGCCGTTCGCATGGCTGTGCAGACCAGTGAGGATGGTCGCGCGCGACGGGCCACAAAGGGCATTGCCGCAAAAGTTGTTGCGGAACAGCAAGCCTTCCTTCGCCAAGCGGTCAATATGCGGCGTCTTGTTGACGCGCGACCCGTAGGCGCTGATCGCGTGCGGCGCGTGGTCATCGCTGAAGATGAAGATAATGTTCGGACGGCTCGCTGACAGCGAGTCCTGCGCGAGCGCCTCCGCATTGTAGGCGGTGCACAGCAAAACGAACAGGCACGGAAGAATGGCGTTGCGACACATGCCGGAATCGTCGCGTCTTCCGGTGCAAAGGTCGAGCGCATACAGTGTGAGTCGTGATTCGACCCCTCACATTGTCCCTGAGCCTCGGGCTCCAAGGACTCGCTACCACATTACTCGTTGCGACGCTGTCACCAACGGCACCGCTATCTGCCCAAGAGCCCCCCACCGGGTTCGTCACGTCCTACCTGCGAGAAGCCGAGGGAAAACGCAGTGAAGGCAAGCTCGACGAGGCGCGCAAAGCCACTGAGCGAGCACTCGAACGCGACCCAAACAGCCTTGCCGCGCTGCAACTATTGGCAAAAATCGCCGAGGAACAGAAAGACCTCGACATCGCAGTTCATTCGCTGCATCGCTGGCTCGACGTGCAGGAAGCGCGCACCGGCAAGAAAGGCAGGAAGGCACGCAAGCCCATCCTTGAGTTGCTTACGCCGCTGGACGCCGAGGCGACTGCGTGGAAAAAACTCCAGGACAAGTATGCCGACGGCCTCGTCGCGATCGGCAAGCAGTACAGCCGCAAGAAGGACCTGCTCGGCGCGCTAGAGATCTACCGGCACTTGCTGGCCGTCGCGCCGGACCACCCCGCCGCCAAGAAGGCCATCCACAAGATCCGCACGACTGGCGGTAAGGAAGTCGCCGTCGAAGATGTGTTCGCCGGCACCGATCCGACTGGCGGCATGCCCGAAGAGGAAATAGACAAGCTCGATCGCGAACACAGCGAATGGGACAACGCCTACCAGAGCGAGAGTGACAACTATCGCTACCGGACCAACGCTGGGTTCCTCGTGCACGAGACGTCGCGCATCGCGATGGAGCAAATGAACATGTTCTACCGCCGCTTCTTCCGCTTCATGGAAGACGGTGGCAACACGCCGAAGATCGAGATCCGGATCTTCAAGACGCGCGATGAGTATCTGACGCTTGGTCGCAGCCCAGCGAAATGGTCGGCGGGACACTTCATCGGCAGCGCCGTCGAAACCTACGCTGGCGGTGTCACCGGCAAGGAGTCGGTGCGCAGCATGTATGGCACGCTGTTCCACGAAGCGGCACACCAATTCGTCAGCTTGACGAGCCCAATGGTGCCGGGCTGGCTCAACGAAGCGTACGCGTCATTCTTCGAAGGCTGCGTCATTCTCAGTAACGGCTCAGTTAAGTGGAACCGCGCGCCACCGGGCCGTTTGATGCCGCTCGCCAAGCGCCTCGAGCAAGGCTGGATGCAGGACACCAGCGAAGCCGATCCCGGCGACGACGGCCAGTATGGCCAACCCGCGGGCGCGCCGCCGTTCCGCATGATCGTCGCCAGCCAATACAGTTGGGGACCGCCGTGGTATGCGCCGACTTGGGGCGTCGTCTACTTCCTCTACAACTACCGCGCGGACGATGGCCAACTGGTCTATCGCGAGGCGCTGCATGCGTATTACACGTCGCACAAGCGCGGTCGCCCGACTGACCCGATCGCACACTTCGAAGAAGTCGTGTTAGCCAACTCACCGCTATCGAAGGCGAAGGCCATCGATGAACTCGACCCAATCTGGAAGGCGTGGATCCTGCGACTACGCGATCGTGAGACCGGCAAGATCGAGGTTGGCGATGAACTACAGAAGTGGGCAACCGCCGCACTGGCTCGCGGCGACGATGACATGGCGCTCGAGTTCTTGGCAGAGGCGCGCGAACGTTCTCCGAAGGACCACGAGGTGCTGTGGCAACTCGCGTCGCTGCTAGAAACTCGCAAAAACAAGAGCCACGCCGCCGCGCGCTATCGCGAGTTCCGCCGCTCGCTCGAACTGCAGGGCAAGACTGACGACAAGCGCTTTGCCGTGGCGCAAAAGAAGATCAACAAGCTCGACTCGCTGATCGCGCGCTACCAAAAACTGAAGCAGAAGACGGCCACCGACGGCCTCGCGCTCGCGGTCAACTATGAGAATCGTGGCCTACCGACGATGGCACTCGAAATTGCGCGCCGCATGACGGCGAGCTACTCGGTGCCGGAAGCGATGGCCTACTACAAGTCGCTGGCGATGCGCACCGGCAAGAGCCTCGCACGCTGGCGCGTTGCCTATAACGAGCGCAGCCTGAAGGGATGGTCTAACCCGGACAACTCCTACCAGGCGTATGGCAAACTGATTCGCGCCAGTGTAAAGCGCGACGGCGACACGATGATCACGCGCGAACTGACCGCCGACGTGACGTTCGACGCGGACTTCTCTTTGTCGGCAGAGATGCGCGTCGAGGACCGCCCGCCGAGCGCTGATGGCGACGCTAGTGGTATCGAGGGCGAGCCCAATGGTTTCATGGGCGACCTCGTCGGCCTGTGCTTCGGCCGCAAGGGCGACCAGCAATACCACGCCGTGCTGCTGCACCCGAAGGGCTTCCTAGACATCAGCACCAACAACGGTGGTGAGTGGACGGTTCACGACCACCGCACAATCCCGGTCAGCAGTTCGTGGCACGAACTGCGCATCGACGTGACCCAGAACAACCTCGACGTCTACTTCGACAAGCTATTCGTGCGTTCGCTTGAGTTCCCGGACGCCGCGGTCGTGCAAGGTGCCTTCGGCCTGCTGTGCGGCCCAGGCAAAGCGATGTTCCGCAACGTGCGATTACTCGGCCGCGACCCATTCGACCCAGCCGCGCGCATCGAACGTGAAATCGCGATGCAGCAAGTGCTGACGGACGCGAGCAAGCGACAACCGGGAACCTTCAGCGGCTTCCGACCACCCGAACTCGGAACGCTAGAGTTCTTGCACGGCGAAACCACCACGCTCGATGCGCTGCGCGGCGGCCCAGTGATGCTGATGTTCTGGGGACCGCAGCAAGACAAGGTGATCCCGTGCACCAGTTGGTTGCGGCACACGTTGAAGCGCACCAAAGAGAAGGGACTGACGATGCTGCTGATTTGTGATCCGAGCACGACCAAGGAATCGCTCGCCGCGCACCTGCAAGACAAGCCACTCGACGGCGCGATCATCGCGCTTGATTCATCGGGTAAAACCTACGGCGACTTCTTTTTGAAGCCCGGGTTCTTCGGCATGCCGCGCATCCTGCTGCTCGACAAAGATGGCAAGGTCACGTTCGAAGGTGATCCAGGCCTGCGCAAGGGCGAGATTTGGAAGCCAGCCGATGGCCTCACCTACGTCGACGCGGCGCTCGACAAACTGCTCGCGAAGTAGCAACCGAGGCACCCTCCCCCTACTCAGAAGCGACGCTGACGCCGGCCAGATTTACTTAACGACTTTGATCCGTGCCGCGGTGACATGGAACGGCAACGCCGCATCACCACGCAACCCGAGTTGCTTGTTGATGGCCCAAAGATGGTGGTCGACACCGATTTCAGATTTAGGCACGAAACCCGGCACCGAGATCACCTGCACCAGAGCGCCACCGAGGCCGCGATGCATCGTGCCCCGCGGCAGATAAACGAAGTCGCCGACCTGCAACTCGCGAGATTGCATCAGCGTCTTCGCCTGATCGCGATCCACGTTGCGCGCTTCGATCGCGGCCACGTTGCTAGACGTCAGCAGTCGCGCACCCGGCGGTGCTTGCTGCACGAGATAGAACTCATCAAAGCCACCAACGACCGGATGGTAGTGCGAGAACGAATTTTTGATGCGCACACGGTGCGCGTTGAGCGAGTGCAGGATGTAAGGCCCCACCGCAGGCTTCCACGTCAACAAGATGCGACGGTAGGCATCGCCCTCAGTCGCACAGCCACCAGGCGTATCGGTGATCTTCGGATCCCAATCGGGGCGCACAATGCTCGGCAAATGCGCCGGCAACGAATCCGGCAACGTGAACGCCAACAACGACAGCGCCCCATCCCCTTCAAGGTCCCAACGTTCGCCAGCGCGCAGCAACAAGACATCGCCGACACCCGGCTTTTCTGTGCGCCCCTCAGGCCCCTGCACAAACACGACACGATCCGCATCGCTTGGAGCGAGACCACGAGTCGATGGAAACCAATGCAGGTCATAGCCTGGATTGTTGCCAACAAACGCCGCACGCAATGCATGGAGGGAGTCGCCACCCGCAAGACGGGCGTGCACGACCTGCGTCGTTCGCACCGAGTTACAACCGGTGACCAAGAGAAGAACCAAGAGAGAAGCGGTCGGGGCGAGGCGCATAGCAGTTGGCAGCGGATGAGTTGGCGATATCCTAACCGGACACTCGCCCACTCGGAGCAACCATGCCAATCCTGACGCGCCGCCATTTCTTACAAGGCACCGGCACGACCGCCCTTTCGCTCGGACTCGCACAGCAAGCGATGCCGCAAGACCCCCTCTGGCAACCCAACAGCGACATCCGCGTCGCATGTGTTGGCATCCGCGGCCGGGGTGGCAACCACATTTCTGGCTTCAACCGCATGAAGGGCGTGCGCGTAGTCGCACTCGTCGACGTCGACAGCAGCGTACTGGCGCGCGAGAAGAAGAAACTTGCCGACGGCAAGTATGGCGAGAAGACCGAAGTCGACATCTACACTGATCTACGTCGCGTGCTCGACCGTGACGACATCGATGCGATCAGCGTCGCGACGCCAAACCACTGGCACGCGCTGCAAGCGATCTGGGCCTGCCAGGCAGGCAAAGACGTCTACCTGGAAAAGCCAGTTTCACACAACGTTTGGGAAGGCGGACAAATCGTCAAGGCCGCTCGCAAGTATAAGCGCATCGTGCAAACGGGCACGCAATGCCGTTCGAGCCACGGCATCAAGCAAGGTATCGAGTTCATCCAAGCCGGCAAGCTAGGCGACATCGAACTGGCACGTGGCCTTTGCTACAAACCGCGGCAAAGCATCGGCAAGGTCAACGGCCCCCAGAAGGTCTCGGCCAAGATCGATTACGACATGTGGCTCGGCCCGGCACCGCAAACCGAGTTGATGCGCCGCCAACTGCACTATGATTGGCACTGGGACTTCGACACCGGCAACGGCGACGTCGGCAACCAAGGCATCCACCAAATGGACATCGCCCGTTGGGCACTCGGCCGCAAGGAACTGCCGACCAACACGCTGAGCATTGGTGGCCGCGTTGGCTACGACGACGATGGCAACACCCCGAACACGCAGATCGTGTTCCACGAGTTCGCCGAAGGTCCACCACTGCTGTTCGAAGTGCGCGGCTTGCCTCGCAACACCGCCTCCCAAAAGAAGGGTTGGGGCAAGAACATGGACAACTTCCAGGGCGCGCGCATCGGCGTGATCGTGCACTGCAAGAACGGCTACCTGCGCATTCCTGACTACAACCGCGCGATTGCATTCGGCACCGATGGCAAGGAAATAACGCGCTTCGAAGGCAGCACCAACCACTACGAGAACTTCATCAATTCCGTACGTAGCCGCAACATCGACGACCTGACGGCGGACATTCGCGAAGGCCACCTATCGAGTGCGATGTGCCACATGGGCAACGTGTCGCACCTACTAGGAAAGACGCATAGCAAACAAGAACTCGACACGATGGCCGGCAAGAACCCGCACACCCAAGAAGCGTGGCAGCGCATGCATGGCCACCTGGTCGCGAACGATGTCGATGTCGACACGGTTGCCGGCGGCGTTCGCATGGGGCCGCGTTTGACGATGGATCCTAAGACCGAACGCTTTGCGGATGACGCAAGCAACGCGCTGCTCGCTCGCAACTACCGCAAGGGCTTCGTTGTGCCGAAGGAAGTCTAGTGCGAGGTTCGATCCTCGCAGCGGCGCTACTACTGACCGCTTGTAGCAGCATGAACTCGCCGACTGACGGCCAAGCACCACATTGGCCGATCGTCTACCAACAGAACTTCCTCGGGCCACGCGCCCTCGCCGAGTTTGCGTTCACCGACGCCGCACGCTGGGAATGGCACCAACAGGGTGAGGAGCACGGCTTAAAACTACTCGGCGGCAGCGAGTATCAACCGCCCCACCGCTCCCCGACCAGTATCGCGTTGATCCAGAGTTTCGAAGTCCGCGACTTCGACCTCGACGTCGACTTAAAGCAAACCGGCCGCAACTACGGCCACCGCGACATGTGCCTGTTCTTCGGCTTCCAATCGCCGAGTCGGTTCTATTACACGCACATGGCGACGTCACCTGACGCGAACGCACACAACATCTTCCGCGTGCAAGATAAACCGCGCACGAACATGTCACCGCCAGCGAAGCAAGGCATCGACTGGGGCGACGGCATCTGGCACCACGTGCACATCGAACGACGCGTGAAAGATGGAGTCATCCGAGTCTACTGGGATGACCAGACCGAACCGATCTTGTCCGCGATCGACACGAACTTCGACTGGGGCCGCATCGGCTTCGGCTCGTTTGACGACTCCGGCATCGTCGCCAACATTGTCGTCCGAGCGCCGATGACTCGCAGTGCTAGCGGCAACGAAAACCCGTTCGCGAAGTAGTGACTGCCAAGCCGGGGCCTCAGACGAGTCCACGCAGCAAGGCGTCTTTGAGCCACGACTCACTCGCAACCGCTGTTAGAAGAGCGTGCCACGAGCGCGAGCAGCGCTGACCTAAGAACGAGCCCAATCCTCATAGGCTGATTCGATCCGCGCGTCATCCCAATCCGCACTGTGTAACAACACGCGATAGCGCAGCGACAACGTCTCCCCCTTCTTGAGCACGAAGTCGCCCGTGCCCGCCGGTTGCTTCTCAAAGTCGTGCACTCCGAACGGGTTCGCCGCCAACAAGCCATACGTGCGCGCATGCCACCACGTCGGAAAGCGCAAGTTCTTCGGATGGTCCATCATCGTCACGCCAACCTGCTTGCCATCGACGATACCTGAGTCATCGATCCAGCGCGCGCGCTGGCCCCAAACCGCCTTGCCATTGCGACCTTCGCTGTTGCGCAGCGCGCCATTAGCGATCTTGCCGGAAACGCGGAGCGCCGGATGCACGCGCATCGCGAACATGCCTTCTTTGGTATCACCGAAGCGCACATCATCGGCCACGGCACGGAACTCAACCACCACGTCGATCATTCGCGCGTCGCCGTGATCCTGGAAGCGCATCTGGCGCAACTCATTCATCACCAGCGTGTCGTCATCAACCAACCACTTGTATTCGCAGTGCACGAACGCCCCCAGATCGTGCTCGACCGCCGCATGCATCGCATGCAACACGACCCGTTCGCGATGGCCCTTGCCATGCCAGAAGTCAAAGCCGTTGACACTGCCGTGAGCCAACCACAGCGACTGATGATGCGGGTGATCGGACTGCTCGCCGTCACGCCCCCCCATCGGATGATTGCGCGTCACCTCGACCCCGCCAGGCCCGAACAACGGCCAGACATACGGCCGCGGTTCAGCAGACGCATGCACCGTCGCGAACGGTTCGCCGTTGCTGAGGATGTGCACGACGTCACCGTCAAGCGACATGCTCAACGGCGAAGCGGCGCAACTGGGCAGCCAAGCGAGCAGCGAAAACAGGGCGACAAGCGGCAAGGGGCGAACAGACATGCAGGCAGTCTGCCGCACGAAGCCTCGCGGATCGAGTTCGCAACGCTATCAGCGGACTCAGAAGCAGATGATGTATCAGCTTCGGTACTCACCGAAGCGGGTAAGTCGGGCCCAGCTTGGTAGACTTCGAAGCGCTTCTGAGAACCGATCACTATGTCGCACCCACCTGATCACGGCGTCTCCCGCCGTTCGTTCCTCAAGGGATCTGCCGTCGCCGGCATCGCAACGACAGGCATCACTGCCGCAACCAAGGCTGCCGCCGGGCCGCCTGTGCCCGAATCGTTCGGACCAGGTGAACACGAGATCACTCTTTCGGTCAACGGCGCGAAGAAACGTGTCAAGGTCGAGACGCGCACGACGCTGCTCGATGCGTTGCGCGACCGCATGGACATGACCGGGGCCAAAAAAATCTGTGACCGCGGTGCTTGCGGTGGCTGCACGGTGCTCGTCGATGGCATGCCAACCAACAGTTGCTTGACACTCGCCATGGACGCGGTCGGCACCGAACTGCGCACCATCGAAGGCTTATCCAACGGCGATAACGCGCACCCACTAGTGAAGAACTTCGTCACATGCGATGCCTTGCAGTGCGGCTTCTGCACGCCGGGCATGGTGATGAGTTCGCTCGCGTGCCTTGAGAAGCGCGGCAAACCGACTCCGGAGCAAATGCGCCAAGATCTATCCGGCAACCTGTGTCGTTGCGGCACCTATGGCCGGGTCATGGAAGCGATCGACAAGACCGCGAACGGAGGAGGCAAGTAATGGCTACTCCCAACACGCCCAATCCAAACACGCCACGCGCGGTCGAGATCACCGTTGGCTACAAGGCGCTCTCGCCAAACCAGAAGGATCGGCTCGAGAAGATTGAGGTCAACCCAGCGGAAGGCGATGCGCCACCGTGGGACGCACTGACCGAATACCAGACCGTCGGCACCGACGTCGATCGCACCGACGGCATGCAGAAGGCCACGGGGCGTGCGAAGTACGCCTACGACATCAGCTTCCCGGACCTTCAGCAGGCGATGATCCTGCGCGCGCCGATTGCACGCGGCATCCTCAAGTCGCTCTACCTCGACGAAGCGCGGGCGATGCCCGGCATCAGTGCCGTAGTGGCGTTGAAGAAGGACGGCAGCAAGATCCGCTTGGTTGGCGACGCGGTTGCCGCGGTATCCGGCAAAACGCTCGACATGGTCCGCGACGCGATCGAAAAGATCCGCGCCGATTACGAGGCCGAACAGCACAACGTCGACTACCTCATGGATGAGGAAGCACCGATGCTGGATGCGAATGGTCAACTCGATGAGGAGTGGGACGAGGACAGCAAGGTCGACAAGGCTTTGGCTGACGCAACACACACCCACACGGGCACCTACCGCACCGAAGTGCAAACCCACAGCTCGCTCGAGACGCACGGCAACACCTGCCGCTGGGACGGCAACAACCTCGAAGTGTGGGCTTCGACGCAGGCCACGTTCGGCGTGCAAGGCGAACTCGCCCGCGGACTCGGCGCCCACAACGTCAAGGTTGAGTCGGTCGACGTGCACGCTGAGTTTGTCGGCGGCGGCTTCGGCTCGAAGTTCTCGGCCGGCATCGAAGGCCTGGCTTGCGCGCTGCTGGCACACGCTGCCAAGCTGCCAGTCAAGCTGATGCTCGACCGCCACGAAGAGCACACCGCGGCCGGCAACCGCCCATCCGCACTGATGCAGGTTCGCGGTGGCATCGACAAGAACGGCAAGATCACCGCCTGGGATTGGCGCAGTTTTGGTGGCTGTGGCTACAACGGCCGCGGCGGTGCGGTTCGCTACCCCAATTACTACATGGGTGACGCGGCCACGCGCCGCAAGCACAAGGACATCGCCTGCGACACCGATCCAGCGCGATCGATGCGCGCTCCGGGCTACCCGCAGGGTTGGTTTGGCGCCGAGATGTTCCTCGATGAACTGGCCGCAAAGGCTTCGATGGATCCGCTAGCGTTCCGCCTCAAGAACGACTCCGAAGCGATGCGCCTCGACCAGTGGCAGTTCGCGGCCGATAAGTTTGGCTGGGACAAGGCGCGCGCCAAGAAGAACGATGCGAACGCGCGCTACGTCACCGGCGTTGGCTGCGCGAGCGCGCGCTGGGGCCAACTCGGGCGTCACGGCGGTCGTCGCCAGAGCTATGGCGTGACCTGCCGCATCCACCCGGACGGCATGGTCGAAGCCCGCAACGGCTCGCAGGACATCGGTACCGGCTTGAAGACGGTGTTACAGATTCTGACCGCCGAAGAACTGGGCATCCCCGCTTCGCGCGTGCGCGGGGTTACCGGCCACACATCCGACCCCTTGGGACCGGCTTCTGGCGGTAGCACTACGACACCATCGATTGCGCCAGCAGTTCGCCACGCAGCGTTCTTAGCGAAGAACAAACTGATCGCGTTGGTGGCTGCTCACCTCGGCGTGCCGGAGGGCGACGTCACCTGTGCGAACGACAAGGTGGGCACCAAAAACGCGAAACTCGACTTCACCGAAGCGTGCAAGCTAGTCGGCCAAACGCCGATCGAAGTTCACGGCGAACGTTACCCCAACTATCGCGACAAGCCATTCCATCCGGGCGTCTGCGGTGCGCAGTTTGCCGAAGTTCGCGTCGACACGTGGACCGGCGAAGTGCAAGTAACGCGCATGTTCGGCATCCAAGACTGCGGCCTAGTCATTGCCAAGAAACTGGCCGAGAGCCAAGTGATCGGCGCAATGATCCAAGGCGTCAGTTACGCGGTCCATGAGCAACGCATCATGGACCAACGCAGTGGCCGCATGCTCAACGGCGACTTCCTGCGCTACAAAATCACCGGCTCCAAGGACCTGCCCGACATCGAGTGCCACATGCATTCGGTTGCCAACGGGCACAACAACACCGGTGCCGCAGGATTGGGTGAACCTCCATCCACGGCAACGGCTGCCGCGATCGGCAACGCCGTGTTCCACGCGATTGGCGCACCCGTGCGCCACATCCCCATCACACCTGAGAAGGTCCTCGCGGCCATCGCATCCAAGTAAGCGAGGAACTACCCATGAAACCGTTTTCCTACGTAGTGCCGAAGTCCTTGGACGAGGCGAAAGCAGCAGCCGCGCAGCCCAACACGCTGATTAAGGGCGCCGGCCTCGACATCGTTGACCGCATGAAGGAGCGGCTGCAAACGCCGGCCACCATCGTCAACTTGCTACCGCTCAAGGATGAGCTCAAAGGCATCACGGTCGAAGCCGATGGCGGCATTCGCATTGGTGCGCTAACCACGCTGACCGAGATCGAGAACCACGAAGCGCTGCAAGGCGCTCAGTTCGAGGGACTGGTTGGCGCCGCCAGAACGACCGGCACGCCGCAGGTTCGCAATCGCGGCACGATCGCTGGCAACATCCTGCAGTTCACCCGTTGTTGGTATGTGCGCAGCGAAGCGTTCCACTGCCTGCACGGTGGTCGCGGGCCAACCTGCCTCGCGATGACCGGCCAGAACCGCTACCACGCGGTCATGGGATGGTCCGACTGCGTGCGGGTGCACCCAAGCAACCTGGCCCCACCACTCTTGACGCTCGACGCCGAGTACACCACGGTGATTGGCAAGGAAACGCGTCGCCGCAAGTTCGCCGAGTTGTTCCCTGAGGAACCGCGCGCCGAGAACCCCGAGCACACGCTCGATGACGGTGAGATCGTCACCGCGATCCACATCCCACAGCAGTCCAAAAACGCGCGCTGCACCTACGCCGAGAGCCGCGAAAAGCAGAGCTTCGACTGGGCAACTACCGCATGCGCGATTCGCATCGTCATGGCTGGCGGCAAAATCACGGAAGCTTCGATGGTGCTCGGCGCCGTCGCACCGGTGCCAATGCCGCGACCACAGGCTGCCGCCATGTTGATCGGCAAGGAGCCATCCACGAAGTTGTTCCGACGTGTCGCTGAGAAGGCCTTCCAAGGCGCAGCACCGCTGGCCCACAACGCATTCAAACTGCCAATCGGCAAGGCCGTCGTGCGCGACGCCCTGGAACAAGCAACGAGGTGATCCTGATGAGTGACCCAAAAGTGAAGACGCACGACGACTTGATGCCCAAGCATCCGTGTCCCGCGTTCTCGATGAAGCACATCCTCACCCAGTCGATGGCGGATGTTGTCTACGACGACCGCGAAGAGCCGGGTGATGGTTACTACTGGTGCCAAAAGACGTGCACGCCGATCGGACCCGACGATGAGTTGGTGACCCCGAAGGCATGCTGCCCGGACCGCACCTGCTACGACGGCCCGCGCGCATAGGCGACGGCCCGAGCATGGAAACCACGGACGATTCACGCTGAGCCTGCAGTAAACGGGCTGAAGATGTTTAATCCGCCAGCTACGCCTCGCCGCTCGCGGCAGAACTGTAGCCACGTCCGGAAGCGCTCCGTGGCGACTTCTCCGCACGCACTCCATTGCTCGCAGTCGCTCCGGACTGCACGATGCACGCATGCGCATCCTCGCTGAGAAATCCCCCGAAACAGCAGTCCTCGCCCGCTCGGGCTACGACGCCGTAGTACTCGTTGGCCATGATCCGGTCAAAGCCAAGGTCAAGCCACTCGCCACCGCGTTGAAGTCGCTCGCCAGCGCCGACGCGAGCGCTTCGGCCGCAGTCAACCTGGTCGCAGACCCTAGCCTCGCCGGCGGCCGGTTGGTCGTCGCCCCCACCGGCCCGGTCACCCGTGACTACGACGACGTGCGCCGCTACGCCGAGGCCGCGAGTCGCGGTGTCAAGCGAGCGCGCGACGCCGGTGCGAAGGCCGTATTGCTGCTACTGCAAGCACCGCCCAAGTCGAAGAGCCGTCAACACGACCACGCGGCGGCGATCGCAGCACTAGGTGCATGCGGTGGCCTATGGCAACCGCTCGAAGCGCGCGAAGACCTCGGTCAGAAGAACGTCGAACCGATCACCAAGATTGGCGTCTGTGCACTGGGCGGCACATTCTCGGCCGGCGCTGCCAAGTGGGTTGCCGCCGTCGAAGATGGCATGCGCCTGGCGCGCGACCTGTGTGGCACCAACCCCGAGCGCATGGCGCCGCTGAAGTTCGGCGCCTACGTGCAGGCCGCGTGCCGTGGCACCGCCGTCAAGGTAACGATCAACAAGGACAAGGCCAAACTAGAGAAGGGCTACCCGTTGCTGATGGCGGTCGCGCGCTCATCGATGGCCGTCGCGCGCCACCGCCCGTGTGTCGTGCGCATGGAATACAAGCCGAAGGGCACGATCACGCGCACCATCTTGCTAGCCGGCAAGGGTGTGACCTATGACACCGGCGGCGCGGACCTGAAGGTCGGCGGCCACATGGCAGGCATGAGTCGCGACAAGGGCGGTGCGGCGGCGGCAGCAGGCGTCGTGCTCGCCGCGGCGAAACTCGGCCTCAAGGGCGTGCACCTGATTGCCGAACTCGGCTGCGTGCGCAACAGCATTGGCAGCGACGCGTTTGTCGCCGATGAGATCATCAAGAGCCACGCCGGTTGCCGCGTGCGCATTGGTAACACCGATGCCGAAGGTCGCCTGGTGCTCGCTGATCTGCTGTCCAACCTGCGCGTCACCGCCAAGAAGACGACCGGGCCAGAACTGTTTACCGTCGCGACGCTGACCGGCCACGCCGGCCGTGCGGTTGGCGACTACAACATCTCGCTCGACAATGGTCCGGCGAGAAGTGCTGGCACTTCGAAGTCGCTCAGTGCTGCCGGTGACATGCTTGGCGACCCGTTCGAAGTGTCGCGCCTGCGCCGCGAGGACTACGACTTCGTCGCCGGCAAGACCAAGGCCGACGACGTGCTGCAGTGCAACAACGGACCAAGCTCAGCGACAGCGCGCGGCCACCAGTTCCCGGCGGCGTTCCTGGTGCTGGCCGGCGGCCTCGAAGATCACGGCAATGACGGCGCAGCGCCGCTTCCATTCACGCACATCGACATCGGCGGCAGTGGCTGCGAAGGTGGCGACTGGCAACATGGCACCCCGAGTGCCCGCCCGGTGGTCGCGATGCTCGCGGCCCTATGCGGCGCGACACCGCCGCAATAGACGGCCCGATGAGGCGCGACTCCGCCAGCTACTGGCTCAGTTGCTACTGGCCCAACGATTGAACAGCGCTTTCCGCGCGCCGCAACCACGCCGTGACGTTCTCGTCCTGCGCGGCCGCTGCCATGATTTCGTCGCGACGGCCCTGCCACAACGGCAATAGGCCACAGGCCGGCAGGATCCTGGCGCACAAACGCACGAATGCCGAATCGGCCGGTGACTGACGGAACACTTCCGAGATCAAGCGTGCATGTTCGGCCGGAACGTTCGAGCCAAGTTGCTGCAAAACACACATCGCCGAGCCGAGCAACCAGAAGCCTGGCTGCCAACGCGTCTCGGCGAGCGCAGCGTTTTGTAGCCACTGAGTGATGAAGCGTTCGCCATACAAACGGTCGCGCGGCAATCCGCCGGTTTGTGTAATCACCAACGCCGAGTGCTGGCCCATGCCGTCCGCGTAGCGATGCCAGAAAGTCGAGTCGCCGAGTTGCGGCTTGTAGCCTTCGGGGCCGCCGATCAACGGCCATAGTTCGGCCATCAACTGCAGCAGCATCTGGCCGTGCTCTGCGTGGGCACCTTCGGCCGCGGCGTGACCAAGGCGCTGCTTGGTGGCGCAGTCGTAGGCCCATAGGTCGATGCGGCGACGATCGCCGTCAATTCGCATCTGGCCGCTAACCAGAATGGTGTTGGCCCGCTCGCTGTCGGGCAGTTGCGACGTCAATTGCTCTTCGGGCCAGGGGCGCCCCAACACTGCCCAACCACCGTTTTCTGCCATCGCCAAGGCCGCCGTCCCGCGGTGCGGCGTCGACAACCAAATCTGCTCGGCGAACCACAGCGGCAAACTGCGGGTCGCGCGACCGATTTCTTCTTCCTGGGCTGGCTCAAGCTTCGGCTGGCCATCGATTGCCAGCGCGAACACCATGATGTGCTTGTGGCCCTCGCCCTTCGGCGGCAACAACCAAGCCGGATCATCGAAACCCGCATACCAAGACGGGCGGTCGAGGCGCATCAAGTTGACCTTCGGGTTGGCTGGCAGGTCCGGCATCTTCGGCAGCTTGCTCAACCGCATGCGATCGAACTCGCCCGATAACTGCTGCAGTTCCGCGCCGAGCATATGGCCGTAATGCACATACATCTGATGCAGCAGTTCTTCGCCGACAGCGTGCTTCTCCTGCATGTGATAGTGCTGCAGCATCGCCATGCCGATGTGCGGGTGGTGCTTGCCCGGCTCGAAGCGCGGCACGATCAGCTCTTCGATCAAGTCGTGCTTGCCGTTCTGGACAAGATCGGCAACGGCCATCAACAACGCGTCACTTTCGACCGCTTCACCGGACAGCTTGTCGCGATAGATCTCAGCAGCGGCATCCGCGTTGTTCTTGCCAAGGTGCAAACGCGCCATCCACATCTGAGCGCGCCATGAGCCAGGCAACGCCATGATCTTCTCGATCTCGGCCGGATACCCCTCGTCGCCGACACTGCGGTGACGCGTCTGCAGGTAGCCGTGCACGGCGTCCGGGTTGTTGCAGTCCATCTGCAACGCTTGCCACAGCAACTCCACACACTTCTCGAAGTTACCTTGCCGCTCTTGCAGCATACCGAGCCCGACATAGGCAGCCGCCGAATCGGGCTTGCGCTGCTTCAACTCGTTGAGCGTGCCTTCGGCCAAATCGAGGTCGCCGCTGTCGCGCTGCACCACTGCCAGCACCGTCAACGCGCGTTCGAGATTGTCCTTGTCGAGCACCGTCAATCGATTGGCCGCCGCAATCACGTTGTCGGCGAAGCCATCACGCACGGCCTGCATGATCACCTGGGTCAAACGCTCCGGATCGGCGTCACTCGCCTTGAGCATCTCGGGCAGCGCCTTCGTGAGATATTGCTCACTCGTAATACTGACTCGCTGCCCCTGAGCGTTGAGGACCTCGACGTGGTCCTTGGGGGTGGGTGGCGAAGATGGGTTCTCTGATTCAGACATATCGGGAGGCTCGGCTAGCCTGGCTGTGGCGAGACCACACAGACTGGAATGCGTAACTATGGCGAGCGACGGTAGCTCGGCGGGCGCACGGAACCAACTTCGGCGAGACAGCCTAGAACAGGAAACTACGCGCCGAACTCGCTTCCCCGGGCGAAGACTGCTCTGAGACTCCCTGACTCTGAGAATCCCTGACTCGACGAATCCCTGACTCGACAACGCCCGACTTGCGTAGAAAGCACCCTGCCGTAGCGTACGGCGCGGACTCACCCGAGCCCCCCTACACCCACCGAACGAACGAGAACGATATATGCGCCTCCCGATTCTGTCCGCCGCTCTCGCGGCCATCTGCCTCTCCCTCCCCGCAACCGCCCAGAAGGTCCAAGTCTTCGGCGGCAACGGCATGCGCGCCAACAGTTCATTGATCCTGTTCGGCGCAGAGTTGATGGCTGGCATCACCGTGACCCACGGGCAGCCCCAGTGGAATGACGATTACACGGAGATGCTCGACAAGCTGAAGGGCCGCACCAACCGCCTCGGCAAGGACCTGTGGACAACGTTCATGACCAGCGTGCCGGTTTCGATCGGTGGTGCCGCGGTGCCAGCCGGCAGCTACGTCGTTGGCCTCCACTGCGACAAGCAAGGCAATTTCTCGCTGGCGATGCTCGACGCGGCCAAGGCGATGAAGAAAGGTGCGATGCCGTTCGGCCCACAAAACTGGAAGGCTGACGTGATGACGCCACTGAAGCTCAACAAAAACGTCAGCAAGGAAAGCGTCGCCAAGATGACGATGACGCTGGCCTCCGACAAGAAGGACCCGATGTCCGGCACGTTCACGCTGGCCTGGGGCCCGCACACGCTGACTAGCGCCCTGAAGATCATGCCGAAGATGAAGGCGGAGAAGCCAGACGGTGAGCACGGCAGCAAACGGGAAGGCCGCGGCGAGCACGGCGGCAACCGGCAAGGCCGCGGCGAGCACGGCGGCGGCAAGTAGTCGCGCAACGGACTCACAGGGCTATTTGAGCCCTAAGGTTGGAGCGCCGACAGCCGTATGCTGCCGGCATGCTCCGCCGTTTGTTTGAGACGCTGGTCCTACCACCGGCATCCGTCTTGGTCCTGTTCCTACTTGGCACCGCGCTGTTGCGCTGGCGCAAGAAGATCGGCCGAACCCTGCAGGTGCTCGCGCTGGCATGGCTATGGCTAGCCTCAACCCCATGCGTCGGCGGCATGCTACTGCACTCACTGCAGAGCTATCCGCCACTCGACCCAACAGCGGCAAAGCCCGATGCGCAAGTAATCGTCGTGCTCAGCGCCGGCACCGATCGCATCGGCAGCGAATATGGCGGCCCCGTCATCGGAGCGATGACGCTGCAACGCCTGCGCTACGGCATCACACTGCAACGCCGCTATCAACTACCGATGCTGGTCAGTGGCGGCAAGCCAGCAAGCAACACGCCAACGCTCGCACGCATGATGCAGGAGGCGGCCGAGCACGAGTTCCAGGGCGACGTCGACTGGCTTGAAGAGGCCTCTGCCGACACCCGCCAGAACGCCCAGTTCAGCGCTAAGATCCTCAAGGCCCAGGGCATCACGAAGATCCTACTGGTCACCACGGCGTGGCATATGCCGCGGGCAATGAGCAGCTTTGAGGCAGCCGGCATCGAGGCGACCGCCGCCCCGACGGCTTTTCGAGGCCAAGTCTTCGCCAGTTGGACCAGCTTCGCGCCTCACTGGACCGGCTTACGTGACACGTGTTTGGCGATGCACGAATGGGGTGGTCGGGTCGTCTATGCGATGACCGACTAAGAAAACTGGTTGCCAGATGGTTGCTTTACATCAACTGATGCATAATTATGCTCACCGCTGCATAAGTATGTGTCCAGTATGAGCAAGCCATCCACGACTACCGATTCCCGATCGGCACGCCGCCAGCAAATCCTCCTGCTGATCGAGAAGCACTCGATCAAGAGCCAGGCGGTGCTCAGCGACGCCTTGGAGAAATCTGGCATCGAGGTCAACCAGGCGACCCTGTCACGCGACCTGCGTGACATCGGCGTCGTCAAGGGCAAGAACGGCTACGAACTGCCCAGCACGATGATGTCGCCAATCACCGAGAAGCACAGCCTGTGGCACACCGTCAACCAATGGGTGTTGTCGGCAACACCGGCACTCAACCAACTAGTCCTGCGCACGCCGCCTGGCGGCGCCCAAGCACTCGGACTCGCGATCGACAACGCCGACCTGCCAGAAGTAATCGGCACGATCGCCGGCGATGACACGGTCTTGGTCATCTGCGCCAACGACCGCAAGGCAAAGGCCCTCGCCCGAAAACTGCAACCCGCCCAGAACCAACGGAACGCACCGTGAAGTCCGTCGCGATCGTTGGCGCCACCGGCTACACCGGTCAAGAACTGCAAAAATTGTTGGCGAGGCACCCCCACCTCGAAGCCAAATTGCTGATGAGTTCGCGCGATGGCAGCAGCGCCAAAGGCCATGCGACCCAAGACAACATCGAACCGCTCAACCCGGCGCGCTTCGACGAGGTCGACGGCGTGTTTCTGTGCACCCCGCACGGCAAGGCGAGCGCGCTCGCTGCAGCGGCACTCGCCGCAGGCAAGATGGTCGTCGATTTATCCGCCGACTTCCGATTGCGCGATCCGCAGTTGTTCCAAGACACCTATGGCGATGTCCATGCAGCGCCCGAACTGCTGGACTGCGCCGTCTACGGCTTGACCGAGCACCACCGCTCCGAAATCCAAAATGCGACCCTAGTCGCCAACCCAGGCTGCTACCCAACGTCGATTCTATTGCCGTTGCTGCCACTTCTGGGCCACGACTTGCTCGACCTGACGGCGCCATTGATCGCCGACAGCAAGAGCGGCGTCAGCGGCGCCGGCAAGCAACCGAATGAACGCACCCACTACGGCAACGTGCACGAGAACTTCCTCGCATATGGCATTGGCAGCCACCGCCACGCGCCTGAGATCGCCCAGGAACTCGGCCAGCCAATCGTATTCACGCCGCACTTACTGCCGACGTTCCGGGGCATCTTCAGCACGATCTACGTAACCCCTGTCGCCGACAGCAACGCCGACGCGATGCGCAACTGCCTGATGGAGCAGTACAGAAGTGAGCCATTCGTGCAGGTCTACGAGCACGGTTCGCCCGAACTGCAAAACGTGCAGCACAGCAACGAATGCCACATTTCTGTGCATGACAGCGGCCCACTGGTCGTGATCACCAGCGCGATTGACAACTTAGTAAAGGGCGCCAGCGGCCAGGCTCTTCAAAACATGAACGTGATGCTAGGACTGCAGGAAGCGGCGGGACTCAAGTGAGAATCTTGATCAAGATCGGAGGCGCGCAACTCGAACAGGCCGGCCCCCGCCGGCAACTCTGCGAGTCCATCCATGGCGCCCAACAAGCTGGCCATGAAGTCCTCATCGTGCACGGCGGCGGCAACCAGATCCGCACCGTAGCCAAGGCGCTTGGATTGCAAGACCGCTACCACGAAGGCCTGCGCATCACCGACAGAGCAACTGCCGATGCCGTACTGATGGTGCTCGGAGGCAAGGTCAATCGCACGCTGGTGCACACGCTCGCAACGTGCTCGGTGAAGGCCGTCGGCATCACCGGCGCCGATGGCTCAACGTTTAGCGCCAAGCCACTGGTGCGCACGGGTGTCGATCTCGGCTACGTCGGCAGCATCGACAAAGTCGATCGCACCTTAGTCGAAGCGCTGCTGGAGAGCGGCCACGTGCCAGTGATCGCAACCGTTGCCCCCGGAACCCCTGGCGTGATCAAAGCAGACGCCGATGACGAAGCCGGCAACGAACCGTTCTTCAACATCAACGCGGACCACGCTGCCGGCCCTTTGTGCTACGAGTTCGGCTGCGATGCATTGCTGTTTTTGACCGACGTCGATGGCGTGCTCGATGTCGCTGGGCGCCTAATGCCGCTACTAACCGACGACGATTGCGAGCGCCTCATTAGCACCGGCGTCGTTGCTGGCGGCATGCAACCAAAGCTTGAATCGGCCCAGCGCGCCGCGCATGCAAGCCCACACGCAATCGTCAAGATTGCCGCAGCAGACGCCGACGACTGCGTTCTCGCTGGACTTCGCGACGGCGCCGGCACCAAATTCTTCGCCTCCTCTAAGCAGCAACCGAAGGGAACACTGCAGCATGACTAGCCACTGCGACCCGAGCATTGAAGCAGGCGTCATGCCAACGTACGCGCGCACCGACGAAGTGTACGTGGACGGCGACGGTGCCATCGTGCGCGATCGTGACGGGCGTGAGTATCTAGACTTCCTGGCCGGCATCGCAGTCAATGCGCTCGGCCATGGCCATGCTCGTATGACCGCAGAACTGCAGGACCAGGTCGGCAAGGTCATGCACGTGAGCAACCTGTTTCGGCACCCCTACACCGAGACGGTCGCGACGCGACTCTGCGAACAGACCGGCATGACGGCGGCGTTCTTCACGAACTCCGGGTCCGAGTCGGTGGAATGCGCCATGAAGATCGCGCGCAAGGCGATGCACCTCGCCGGCACGCCGGAACGCACGTCGTTTGTCGCCCTCGAACGTGCCTTCCACGGCCGCTCGCTTGGCGCGTTGTCGCTGACTCACAACCAGAAATACCGCACGCCATTCGCACCACTGCTCGACGTGACTTGGGTCGCGCCGGACGACTGCACAATGCTTGCCGCAACGATTCGAACGCAACGCCCGGCGGCGTTGTTCCTCGAACCGATCCAAGGCGAGGGCGGCATCTGCGAACTGTCGCGCGAGTTCCTGCAAACGGCGCGCGATGTGTGCTCCGAAACCGGCACGGTGCTCGTGCATGACGAGATCCAAACTGGCTGCGGCCGCACCGGCACGTTCTTGGCCGCGCAATATCACGACATCACGCCCGACGTCGTGACACTGGCGAAGCCCATCGGCGCCGGCCTGCCAATGGGCGTCTGCCTAGCCAACGAGACCTATGCGAACACGCTCGAAAAGGGCGAGCACGGTTCGACCTTCGGCGGTGGGCCGCTGGTTTGCCGCGCCGCCGCAGTGTTCCTCGACGAAATCGACAGCGGCCTGCTAGATCAGGTCAGAGTACGCGGCGAGCAACTGCGAACCGGACTGCTGCAACTGCAAGATGAACTGCCAATCATCAAAGAGGTGCGCGGCCGTGGACTCATGCTCGGCCTGCGCCTCGATCGCCCAGCAGCCGAGACCCAACAAGCCCTGCATCGCGCTCGCCTGCTGCTGAATTGCACAGCCGGCGATGTGCTGCGCATGGTGCCGCCGTTTGTCATCACCGAAGCGCAAGTCGAAGACGGCCTACAGCGCATCCGCAAGGCCCTGCAATCCCTCCCCCGATTCCCACAGTAAGCCCCAGCCTGCGGCACGACCTAATCGAGCCATAGCCATGACCAGCCACCCGTCCCTCCCCCTACCAGAACTGTCCGTGCACGACCTTCTGTGCACGTCAGACCTCACGACTGAAGACATCGAACACGTGTTCACCACTGCGGTCACACTCAAGGCTGGGCGCGACGAACACAACCAAGTCCTGCGCCAAAAGCGGTTGGCGATGATCTTCGAGAAAGACTCGCTGCGCACGCGCTTCACGTTCGACATCGGCATGCAAGACCTCGGTGGTAGCTGCGTGTTCATGGATCACCGCGATGCCCGATTGGGATCGCGCGAATCGGTGAAGGACATGGCCCGCAACCTCGAACGCTGGGTCGATTGCATTGTCGCGCGCACGTTCAAGCACAAGGTTCTCGATGAACTGGCAGCCAATGCCGACATCCCGATCATCAACGGCCTATCCGACTTCGTGCATCCGTGCCAAGCACTGGCCGACTTCATGACGTTGCGCGAACGTTGGGGCAACCCTGCTGGCAAGACGCTGACCTACGTTGGCGATGGCAATAACAC
Source organism: uncultured bacterium (assembly GCA_937906475.1). Taxonomy (GTDB): domain Bacteria; phylum Planctomycetota; class UBA1135; order UBA1135; family UBA2386. The sequence goes on along the minus strand of CALCZA010000044.1, from coordinate 4,482 downwards.
GTGCCACTCGCTAATCCATACCGCCGCGAAACTCGGCACGCATATCCGGGCGTGCTCACCCGAGGGCTATGAGCCCAACGCACGCGTCGTCAGCGAAGCGATGCGCGTCGCGCACCAGACTGGCGCGGAGATATCTATCCTCAATGATCCGGATGCCGCGGCCGATGGCGCCGACGCGATCTACACGGATGTCTGGGCAAGCATGGGGCAAGAAGACGAGATCGAAGAACGCAACGGCCTGTTCGCGCCCTACCAAGTCAATGCGGACATGATGGCGCGCGCCAAACCGGATGCATTCTTCATGCACTGCCTGCCCGCACACCGCGGTTCGGAAGTCACCGCCGACGTCATGGATGGGCACCAGAGCATCGTCTACGACATCGCCGAGAACCGCCTACACGTGCAGAAGGCGCTGCTCGCGCTGCTCATTCGCTAGCCTCGCGTTCCGCATAGCGAGCGCGCCAGGCGCGTGCATTAAGACATGAGAGTTCGCGCCCGATCCCCATACGCCGCATCATTGACGACCGACTAATTCCTTGATGCACCCCCAGAATACTGAATCCTGTTCGGCACGAACCCCTGCCAGGACTCACTGAAAAAACCCGCGCACTTACGACTCTACTAAACCCCGTCGGCGGTGCGCCGAGCAGACATGACTAGCAAACGCAAGATCGTCCTCGCCTACTCCGGCGGCCTCGACACTTCGATCATCGTACATTGGCTCAAGGAGCGCTATGACTGCGAAGTGCACGCCTACTGCGGCGACGTCGGCCAGGGCGCGAGCGAACTGGAAGGCCTCGCCGAGAAAGCCGCGGCATCCGGAGCAGCGTCGTGTCGCGTCGACGACCTACGCAGCGAGTTCCTGAAGGACTACGTGTGGCCATGCGTTCGCGCGATGACCGTCTACGAAGGCCGCTACCTGCTTGGCACCAGCATGGCGCGACCCATTCTTGCAAAGGGCCAGGTCGACTATGCGCGGGAGATCGGTGCCGATGCGGTCGCCCACGGCTGCACCGGCAAAGGCAATGACCAGGTGCGATTCGAACTAGGCTACCAAGCTCTGGCGCCGGACCTTGAAGTGATCACGCCATGGCGCGACTGGGACATCCTCAGCCGCGAAGACGCGCTCGATTACGCCGACAAGCACAACATCGCCGTAACTGCATCTCGCACCAAGATCTATTCACGCGATCGCAACCTGTGGCACATCAGCCACGAGGGTGGCGAACTCGAGTCGCCGGCCAACGCGCCTCCGGACGACGTCTGGATGATGACCTCCGACCCCAAGCTTGCCCCTGACACGCCGCAAGAGGTCACCGTAGGCTTCGTCGCCGGCGTGCCCACCTCGGTTGACGGCATCGAACTCGAACCGGTCGCGCTGCTCGAGCGCCTCAATGAACTCGGCAGCATGCACGGCGTCGGACGCATCGACATCTGCGAGAATCGCTTGGTGGGCATGAAGTCTCGCGGTGTCTACGAGACACCTGGAGGCACCATCATCTTCGAAGCTGCCAGGTCGTTGCGCGCCCTGACGATGGAGCGTGACACGATGCGACTGTGTGAGAAACTGATGCCGGACTACACGGACCTGGTCTACACCGGCCGGTGGTTCCACCCGATGCGCACGGCACTCGACGCGTTGTTCGCCGATGCCACCAAGCACGTGACCGGCAGCGTCGGCGTGCGACTCTACAAGGGCACTGCCATCGCCGTCACGGCCGAGGCACCCCACAGTCTCTATTCGGAGGACTTGGCGACGTTTGGCGATAGCGCCACATTTGATCAAGCGGACAGCCGCGGCTTCGTCAAGCTTTATGGTTTGCCAGGATCCGTCGCCGCACAAGTCCAGGGCACGGACGCATACAAGAACTCAAAAGCAAACAAGGGAGCGAACCAGTGAGTGACGGCGGCAAGATGTGGGGCGCGCGATTCGAAGGCGAACTCGATCCCCAATTTGCGGAGTATCAGGACAGCCTGCAGTACGACATCACACTGGCGTTCGCGGACCTCGACACCAATCTAGCGTGGAGCGAAGCGCTGGTCGGAGCCGGTGTATTGACCGACGACGACTTCGACAAGATCGCCGGCGTGATCGAAGACCTCGCCGCGCAGTGGCACGAACACGGCTTGCCAACCGACAGCGATGCTGAAGACGTGCATAGCTTTGTCGAGCAGCAATTGGTCGCGCAACTTGGCGACCTCGGCAAACGCATCCACACGGGCCGCTCGCGCAACGACCAAGTCGCCACCGACATGCGCCTGCATCTGCGCGAATGGGTCGGCTGCCTAGTCGAATCGATCGAGGGCCTGTGCCTGGCACTGGTCGAGAAAGCTGCGCAGCACGCCGGCGACCCGATGCCTGGCTACACCCACCTGCAACGCGCGCAACCGATCACGATCGGCCACCACGCGCTCGCCTATGTCGAAGCATTGTCGCGCGATCGCGAACGACTAATTGACGCACACAACCGTTTCGACCAGTGCCCGCTCGGTAGCGGCGCGCTGGCCGGCACGGCGTTCGACATCGACCGCATTGAGTTGGCGGCACGCCTCGAGTTCCAAAACGGCCCAACCCGAAACAGCCTCGACGCGACCGCTTCGCGCGATCACCTGTGCGAAGTCGCGTTCGCATGCTCGATGACGATGACCAACCTGTCGCGACTCGCAGAAGACTATGTGTTCTTCGCGTCCTTCGAAGCAGGCTTTGTGCGCTTCGGAGATGCCGTTGCGACGGGCTCCAGCTTGATGCCGCAGAAGCGCAACCCCGACGCCATGGAACTGATTCGCGGCAAGGCCGCCAAGGTCCAGGGCGCGCTGCAGTCCCTATTGACACTGATGAAGGGGCTGCCGCTCGGCTACAACCGCGACCTGCAAATCGACAAGGAGATCCTGCTGCCAGCGCTCGACGCAACCAACCAGAGCACGCTGGTCGCCGCCACCGCGATCGAGAACGCCGTCTTTGACACCGAACGGTGTGCGGCGGAGGCCGGCCGCGGCTACCTCAATGCCACCGACCTCGCGGACTTACTGGTCAACGCCAGCGTACCGTTCCGCGATGCTCACGGCATTGCCGGCACAGCAGTCAACCGCGCAATCGAACTGGGCGTCGAGTTACACGAACTGCCGGCCAACGAACAGAAGACCCTGCTACCGCAACTGAGCTGTGACTTGGCCGAATCGCTATCGGTGGAAGCAGTGCTCAATCGCCGCAATGTCATCGGTGGCACCGCGCCTGCGCGCGTTCGTGCCGAAGTCGAACGTTGGCGCATCCTGATCGCGGAATGGGCGGAGGGCTACCACGAACTCGACGACTTCAACCCCGACGAAGAAGAACTCGAACTGGAGTTCACCAGTGATGATTAGCTCCGATGTAACGGTGCGAACCGCGACTGCGAGCGACGTCGACCGGATCCTCGGCTTGGTCAACGAATTGGCCGTCAAGCAGATCATGCTGCCGCGCTCGCCAGCTTCGGTGATTGAGAACCTACGCGATTTCCTGATCGCCGAAGTCGACGGAACCTTCGCCGGTTGTGGCGCGCTCGCCATCACCTGGACCGATCTTGCCGAAGTGCGCTCGCTTGCCGTGCACCCCGATTACCAGAAGCACGGGGTCGGCCGCGCCATCGTGGAGGCGCTGATTACCGAAGCAAAGCGACTCGAGATCCCGCGACTGTTCGCGTTCACCTACGTGCCGGGGTTCTTCGAAAAGCTGGCGTTTGCCCAAGCCGAACACGAGCAACTGCCGCACAAGGTGTTCAACGACTGCATGCACTGCCCGAAGTTCCTCGCCTGTGACGAGATTGCGATGACGAGGGTGCTCGATCCCGACGCCAAAACACCGACTCTGCTGGGCATGCCGCAGCGCTCCTTCCCGCTACCGCAACGCACCAAAAAGGTCGCCGCCAAGCAGTGAGCCAGCGGCCGCTGAGGCCAGGGAAACGGACTGGATCGGCACCGAGGCCCGGATGATTTCAGGATTTCCGCAGTGCCGTACTCCGCGATTCTGAGACCGGCGAGGCTGTCATCTGGGCCCACCTCGGCGATCCACAGCGAGACCGAATGCCGGCCGCGATCCGAACCTCGCGTGCGAAACGGAGATCATTTGGCAACACGCCACACCGATCACCAAAAAGGTCCAGCCAGGCATTCGCGCAGCGCCGCACCCAACCGCCCTTCTAAACGGCATATCTGGGGGCATCTCGCGAGCGGAATCGCTCCAATTCGCGAGCGGGGATGCCCAAGAATGAAAACGCTTCCGATTCCCTACCTCCAGCGCCTTGACCGCTGTGCGTTGGAGGTCACAATTTAACTACCTACCTGCTCTGGTCGGCACGCCAATCGCTGTAGCGCACGAGTCTCGTGCGGCTACCCACCGCGCTGGCGCCTGCCCATCCAATCACAGGACATGGTTTCCTAGGTCACCCCATGAAGCGATCCGATTCCGCCTCGTTGTCATTCGTCAGTTCGATTGGCGTCATCCCA
>CALCZA010000043.1 GCA_937906475.1 uncultured bacterium | reverse complement strand
AAATAGCTGATCCCCAAATAGCTGATCCCCTGAGTGTTTGGGGCAACCAACTGCCACGGGACCCGTTCTGGTGGCGACTGCTCGGGGTGCTTTTGCGTATCCAGCCGGAGTCAGCCAGCAGATTCTTGCCAGGTAGCGGCCTTGAGGGCGGACCTGAGCGTCAGGGGCGCGGCCCGCAACGACGTTATTATCCCATGAGCCACGCTTAAGGAGTCTGGCCCTTCCCTCAATCGCCGCGATGCCGCATAACTGGAATGCCCCTCTCCTCACCCTAGCCCGCCGTTGAGCTCTGAGACCTTCCGGCGCCTCCTTCTGGAGGCCAATGTTCTGGACGACGCACGCCTTGCCAAGGCTGAAGCTGCGGCTCAGAGTCGCGGTACGCCCTTAGAGCGTACGATTGTCGCACTAAACCTCGCGGATGAGTCGGTCGTCTGGCGTGCGCTTGCCAAAGCGCACGGCATGAAGTTCGTCGATCCCGCCAAGTTCAACCCGCAACCGGCTGCGCTCGAGAAGGTCTCTGCGGACCAGATTGAGCAGAACGAAGCTCTGCCGGTGTTGGTCAAGGACGGGGAACTGTGGGTGGCCATCGACGATCCGTTCAAGACGTTCGTCGCCGACAACCTGTCGTTCATGGCTGGTTGTCCGGTGCAGTGTGCGTTGATGCCGCCGAAGGCGCTAAAGGAGGCCATCCGCAAGCAAACCGGTAAGGGCGGCACGCAGCCGGCTGCCGGCAAGGCTGGTCGCGGGTCTGCTGGCACCGACGGCGACGACGACGCACCGATTATTCGTTTGGTCGCAAAGACGATCGAGCAGGCGTTGGAGCAACGCGCCAGTGACATCCATATCGAGCCGTTTAAGCAGCGTGTGCGCATTCGCTATCGCGTCGACGGGGTCTTGAAGGAAGTTGCGTCGCTCGAGATGGCCCTGCTCGCGCCGTTGACGTCGCGCTTCAAGATCATGGCCGGGCTAGATATCGCCGAGAAGCGCAAGCCTCAGGATGGTCGGATCAGTTTCCGCGCCAACGACCCAGACGGCGGTACCCGCGATATCGATATTCGGACCTCGGTGCTGCCCGCGAGTCACGGCGAGACGATCGTGATGCGCTTGCTCGACAAGGAGCGCGGCCTGATGAGCTTGGAGAAGCTTGGCTTCGAAGGGCGCGACCGGGAGCGCTTCAGCAACATCATTGCGCGACCGAACGGGATCGTGCTCGTCACCGGACCGACTGGCTCGGGTAAGACGACGACGCTGTATGCGGCGCTCAAGGAACTCAACCGTTCTGACGTCAAGATCATCACGGCTGAGGACCCGGTCGAGTTCAACATCGCCGGCATCAACCAGTGTCAGGTGCGTGCTCGCATTGGTTTGGACTTCGCGCGGATTTTGCGCGCCATGCTGCGTCAGGCCCCGAACGTCATCCTCGTTGGTGAAATCCGCGATAAGGAAACGGCGGAGATTGCCGTGCAGGCGGCGCTGACCGGTCACTTGGTGTTCTCGACGTTGCACACCAACGATTCGACGTCGGCGATTACGCGTCTGTGCGACATGGGCGTCAAGCCGTTCTTGGTGTCCGCTTCGGTCAATGCAGTGTTGGCGCAGCGCTTGTTGCGCGTGCTATGCAAGACGTGTCGCCAGCCGTACGAACCGTCCGGTGCCCAGTTGCGCAGTGTCGGCATCGATCCGAACACAGTCGCGGAGACGACGTTCTATCGCGCTGAAGGTTGCGGCGAATGCAGCAACACTGGTTACCGCGGCCGACTCGGTATCTACGAGTTGCTGCAAATGGACAACACGCTGCGCGAGATGACGTTCCGTAGCGAACCGATGGTCAGGCTGCGCGAATACGCGTGGCAGTCGGGTGGCATGTCGACTCTCTTGCAGGACGGTGTTCGCAAGGTGCTCGACGGCAGCACGACGATCCCCGAACTCTTGCGCGTGGTCGCGGCCGTCTAGCCGATTGTTGCGACTTGACCCCGCCCAAACCTGTATTCAAAACCCAACCCGGCACCACGAATGGACTCCAAGGCCCTGATGGCCGTCGCCTTTGAACGCGGCGCATCTGACTTACATTGCTCTGTTGGCCGCCATCCGGTGCTGCGTGTCGGCGGTGGCTTTGTCGAGATCGGTGACGCACCGTTGACCTCCGAAATCACCGAGCGCTTGGCTCGCGAACTAGCTCCCGATCGCAATTGGAAAGAGTTGGTGGAGACGGGTTCGACAGACTTTGGTCTGGCCTTCGACGACAAGTGTCGCTTCCGCGTCAGTATCCTGACGCAGAAGGGGTCGCGCGGCATCGTCATGCGTCAGATTCCGCAAAAGTTGCTGACGTTCGATCAGATTGGCTTGCCCGATTCCGTGCAGGAACTGCTCAACCTGCACCGCGGTCTGATTCTGGTTACTGGCCCAACCGGTTCCGGTAAGACGACCACGCTCGCGACGATGATCGACTGGATCAATCGCAATCGCGATGTGCACATCATCACGATCGAAGACCCGGTTGAGTATTACCACTCGCACAACCAATCGATGGTGACGCAACGCGAGGTCGGCACCGATGTGACCTCGTTCGCCGAGGCGATGCGCCGGGCGCTGCGTCAGGACCCCGACGTGATCCTGCTCGGCGAAATGCGCGATCTCGAGACGACTTCGGCGGCGATTACTGCGGCCGAAACCGGCCACTTGGTGTTCGGCACGCTGCACACGACGGGTGCCTCGCGCACCGTCGATCGCATCATTGACCAGTATCCGAAGGAGCAACAGGAACAGATTCGTTCGCAGTTGGCGCAGTCGCTGGTCGCGGTCGTTTCGCAGATCCTGGTGCCGACGCCGGACGGCGGTCGCGCCGCGGCGTTTGAGATCATGCTGGCCAACCCGGCCATCGAAAACCACATCCGCAAGTGCGAGACGTTCAAGATCGGTTCGGTCATCCAGACCAGTCGTCGCCAAGGCATGATGCTGATGGACGACTCGCTGTTGGATCTCTATCGCGAAGGTCGCATCGACCAAAAAACGGCTCTGGAGCGCGCTTTCGATGAGAAGGCACTGCTGCTCCGTATGGGCGGGGGAGCAGCGGAATAAGCCATGGCGCCGCGTCGACTACTTGGCCAGATCCTCAAGGACCTCGGTCTCATCCACGAGGGCATGATCCAGGAAGCGCTGCAGATCCAGCGCGACCGTGGAAGCCGCATCGGCGAAGTGCTCGTCGACATGAAGTGCGTTGAGGTGCCCGATGTGGCCCGCGCGCTCGCGGCGCAAGCGGGGCTTGCCTACCACGATCTTGATGCCGAGCCACCGCAACCAGAAGCGATCGCCAAAGTGGACCTGGCGACCGCGCGTGCCTTTGGCATCGTGCCGGTACGTCTTGAAGGCACGAACTTGACGGTTGCGTTGGCCGATCCCGCCAACGCGCCGATGTTGCAGGACCTGAGCTTTACGACGGGCTGTGAGATCTCGGGCGTCATCGCCGATGGCGCGCAGATCAGCGCCGGGCTCGACAAGCACTACCAAGAAGATGCCGTCGAGAGCAAGCAGCGCATGCAGGAGCTGGTTAGCGAGCTTTCGCAAGTTGGCGGCAACATCGACCTCGAAGACAAGGCGGCGATGGCCGCGGCGGCTCCGGTCGTCAAGCTGCTGAACTACATCTTCTACCAGGCTATTCGTGACCGTGCGTCCGACATTCATCTGGAGCCGTTCGAACACGACTTCAAGATCCGCTACCGCGTCGATGGTTCGTTGTTCGAATTGGAAGCGCCGCCGCCGCACCTCGCCGAAGCGCTGATCGCCCGCATCAAGGTCATGTCGGATCTCGATATCGCCGAGACTCGTTTGCCGCAGGACGGGCGCATTGAGTTGACGGTCGGTGGCCGTTCGGTCGACTTGCGGGTCTCGACTCTGCCAACGATGTTTGGTGAGTCGACAGTCATGCGGATTCTTGACCGCAGCAACGTGGCGTTGAGTCTAGATAAGCTCGGTTTGGTGCACGAAGTGCGCGACAAACTGCGCGAGTTCGCTGGCCTGCCGCACGGCATCGTGCTCGTCACCGGTCCTACGGGTTCGGGTAAGACGACGACGTTGTACGCGGTGCTCAACGAAGCCAACCGCGAAGACACTAAGGTCATCACTGTTGAAGACCCGGTCGAGTACGACCTCGAAGGCATCATTCAGGTGCCGGTCAACGAAGACATCGGCGTCAGCTACTCCAAGGTCTTGCGCACGATCCTGCGTCAGGACCCGGATGTGATTCTGGTCGGTGAAATCCGCGACCGGGAGACGGCACAGACGGCGATTGAAGCGAGTCTGACCGGCCACTTGGTGTTCTCGACACTGCACACCAACGATGCCGCGTCGGCGATCACTCGTCTGATGGATATTGGCATCGAGCCATTCCTGTTGACGGCGACGATCCAAGGCATCATGGCGCAGCGTCTGGTGCGTCGCGTGTGTGACGACTGCAAGGTGTTCTACGAGCCGGCCGATGACATTCTGCGTCGCTTGAGTCTGACTGCCGACGAGGTCGTTGGTAGCAAGTTCGCGTATGGCAAGGGCTGTGCGACGTGCAACTTCACTGGCTACCGCGGCCGGATGGCGATCACTGAGATTCTTGAGATCGACGATCGGATTCGGGAGATGATCCTCGATGGTGCGAGCACCAACAAGGTCCAGGAAGCGGCCGTGGAGTCTGGCTTGAAGACGTTGCGTGAGAATGGGTTGCAGGCCGTTTTTGATGGCGTAACCACAGTCGAAGAACTGTTGCGTGAGACAATTGAATGAGTGACGCACCCAAGAAGGACGGCGCTGCCAATGGCGGAGGCTTCCAAGTCGCCGTGGCCAGGATGCTGCAAGAACTCGATCCAGATCCGCAGCGTGAGGGTTTGGTCGATACCCCTGAGCGGGTCGAGAAGGCCTTTCGCGCCTACACCGCTGGCTATGCGCAGGATCCCAAAGAGATCATTGGCTCGGCGTTGTTCGAAGCAGAGACCGATGAGATGGTGTTGGTCAAGAACATCGAGCTCTACTCGCTGTGCGAACACCATCTGGCGCCGTTCTTTGGCAAGGTCCACGTGGCCTACATTCCGTCGGGCAAGATCGTTGGCCTGTCAAAAGTCGCGCGTGTCGTCGAGATCTACGCCCGCCGCTTGCAGGTGCAGGAGCGACTGACTAGCCAGATCGCACAGGCGCTCGAAGACGTGCTACAGCCGCGCGGAGTTGGTGTGGTCATCGAGGCGTCGCACCTGTGCATGATGATGCGTGGCGTTGAGAAGCAGAACAGCAGCACCGTGACCTCGTGCTTGCGGGGTCTCTTTCGTAGTGACGAACGAACGCGCTCTGAGTTTCTGACGCTGATCAACCGCTAGAAGCCCGCGAGTTCCCTCGGTGCGGTGGTGCGTGCCCTCGTCGTGTGCGGCGAGGTCGCTCGGCGGCCTCCTTTTGAGGTTTGTGAAGCGTACGCGTGATTGTGATTGTTGCGCCGCTTGCGGGATCCATTAGCGTCGCAGTGCGCCTTTCTGTGATACCGCGACGAATGATTAGCTTTCCCAATACGATGCGCTCGGCCTTGGTTGTCGGGCTCCTTAGTTTGCCGTGTGTGCTCCCCAGTTGTGGGGGTGATAGCACCACCGAGCAGGCGCCCGTTCTTCGCTTTTCGGGTATCCCTGATCGCAACAAGGGCGCCGTCGCGAAGAACAGCGCGAAGTTGGCTTCGTGGTTGAGCGAGAAATTGGGGGTCGAAGTTCGCTACCAAGCTTCGAACTCGTACACCGCTTCGGTCAATGCCTTGGCGGCCAACAAGATCGACTTCGCCTGGCTCGGCGGCAAGACGACGTGTGACGCAATCGATGCTTCTGCTGGCAAGGTGCATGTGCTGGCGACGCGCGACATCGACCTGCAGTTCAAGACCTACTTCGTAGGCAACCATGCGGCGATTGCTGCAGGCAAACTGGCAGCGGTGGCAGACCTCGGCGAATGGCGTGACGCGGCGAGTAAGCTGAAGTTCACGTTCGGCGATGTGAACTCGACGTCGGGGCACTTAATGCCGCGGCACTTCCTAGTTGTTGCCGGAATCGACCCCGATAAGGACTTTGCATCGGTGGGCTATTCCGAGGGTGGTCATAGCGGCACGCTCAATGCAGTGGCTGCCGGCTCGGTTGATTGCGGAGCCCTCAACTATGAGGTCTACGAAAACGCGTCCGCGGAGCTTAAGGAGAAGGCGCCGCTACTGCATACGACAGCGGAGTATGTGGACTATTCGTGGGTGGTGCACGATCGTGTTGGCGTCGACCTGATCGGGAGACTGCGGGCAGCGTTGCTTGGTCTAGACGACTCTGATCCCGAAGAGAGCGCGATTCTTAAGGCGTGGTCGGCAGGTAAGTTCTTGTCGGCAACGGATGCGCAATGGGATTCGATTCGCGAGGTTCGTGATTCGCTCCCGAAGGGATTCTTGAAGTAAGCTCGAGATCACATGATCGCCCCTGCATCCGATATCGATTTCGCCGGCGTCGGCCACGAGATCGGAACAAAGCGACTGTTGCGTGACATCACGCTGACGATCCCCCGCGGCCAGCGCGTTGCATTGATCGGTCCCTCGGGGGCTGGCAAGACGACCCTGTTGCGCATGATCAGCGGCATCGTGTGGCCAACGTCTGGGGTGGTTCGTGTGCTCGAGCAACGCGTCGATGATCTGCACGGTCGTAGGCTGCACGAGTTTCGTCGACGTATTGGTTTTTTGCATCAGCAGCACAACCTCGTGCCGCAACTGCGCGTTGCACACAACGTCTTGATGGGGCGGCTTGGCACCTGGTCGCTGTGGAAGTCTGTCTGGTCGTTGTTGCGGCCAGTAGAACTCGACAAGGCTCGCGAGGCGCTAGCTCGATTGGAGTTGGCGGATCGCTTATGGGCACTGCCGGATGAATTGTCGGGCGGCGAACAGCAGCGGGTTGCGATTGCGCGGTTGTTGTTGCAGCAGCCCGATATCGTGCTGGCCGACGAACCCGTTAGCGCCCTCGATGTGCGCCTCGGTCGCCAGGTGCTTGAGCAGTTGTTCGAATTGGCCGGCAATGGCCGCACGCTCGTCGTCAGCTTGCATTCATTGAACTGGCTTGAACTCGGCTTCGATCGTGTCATCGCGATGAAGAACGGCACGGTTGTTCACGATGGTGAGCCGAGCAGTCTTACTAGGCCGCTTCTGGAGAGTATCTATGGCGCGGAGTTAGCGGAGATCGATCTGGCCCAGGCGTGAATACCACTTCACCGAGTCCAGGTTCGACGAAGGAGCTTGCTGATGGCGGGCGGCTACCGAAGACAACGCAGCGCACCTTCATGTTGCTGCTTGCGTTGGTCGCACTGAGTATCTGGGTGCTGCCTTTAGACCTGACAGCAGTGGCCTCGTGGCCTGACTTCCAGGCGGCTTGTACTAGGCTGTGGGGCTTTGCGTCGGCGTTTGCGATGCCCGACTTGTCGCAGCCGATGTTGGTGCGCTGTGCATCGCTCGCGATGGAGACTGTCGCCGTTGCGTTGCTCGGCGTGGCGATCGGGTTGACGCTTGCTTACCCGCTGGCGATCGCTGCGTGTCGCGCGGTTGTTGTTGCGGCTGGGCCAACTCCTCTGGTGCGACGTTGGTTGGCGCGTCTGTTGTTGGAGATCGCGCGGATTGTGCTCGATGTCATGCGCGGGGTGCCGGACTTCGTTTGGGCTGTGTTGCTGGCGAATGTCACCGGGGTCAGTCCGGTAACGGGCTTGCTGGCGATTGCGATCAGTGTTGCCGGGATCTTTGGCAAGGTGCTTAGCGAACAGTGGGACAACGTCGACGGCACTCGATATGTCGCGCTGCGTTCGTCGGGTGCCTCGCGCTTGCAGGTGTTCTTCTATGGATTGCAGCCGCTGGGAGCGCGCACGACGTTGTCTTTTGTCCTGATGCGTACCGAGTGTGCTATTCGGAACGCGTCAGTGATCGGTGTTGTCGGGGGTGGTGGTTTGGGTGCTGGATTGTGGATCGAATACAACGATCTCAATTGGCGCGGGGTTGCGACGATCTTGTTGACGTTGTTGTTGGTGACCGCATCGGCGGACTTGTTGGCCAACTTCGTGCGTCGTCGATTGCGTATTGATGCCAACCATCCGCGGGCCCCGATCGCGGTGCCTAAGCGTCTAGCATCGCGGCGTCGCGTGCAGGTCCTCGCCGGGGTCGCGATGGTTCTGCTTGGTTGTGTGTGGTGGCTATGGGGGCCGTTGCAAATTGCGCGGCAGGAGTTGGGCCGCATCGATTGGCCATATGTCGAGCAATACACGTTCGGGTTGTTCTGGCCGTCTTGGTCAGTGGCGACGTGGTCGGCGGTGCTGCGCGAGAGTGTCGTGCCGTTGGCGATCGGCGTGTTGGCGACCTTGGGTGGTGGGTTGTTGGCAGCGATGTTGGTTTACCCCGCTTCGCTAGCGATGCAGCTGGACAGCGCGCGGTTCACTGGCGAACGGGTGACGCCGGTTGTGCGAGTTGTGCGGTTGGTGTCGTTGGTGTTGGCCCGAGCGATCGCATTGGTGATGCGCGGGATTCCCGAAGTCGCGTGGCTGGTGATGCTGGCTGTGTTCTTCCGGTCCGGTGTCACGCCATGCGTTTTGGCGATCGCGTTGCATACGGCGGGAGTCTTGCATCGCGTGTTTACGGAAGCCGTAGATGACGTGCCATACGGTCAGTTGGAGCGGGTCCGTGGTTCGCGGCCGGTGGTGTTTTGGTATGGGGCGTTGCCACGGATTTGGGCGAATTGGCGCACCTACGGGTTCTTCCAGTTTGAAGTGAACATGCGCATTGGCATCGCCCTCGGCATGGTCGGAGCTGGTGGCCTGGGGCTGTTCTTTAAGAACAATCTGGAGTGGCGCCAGCATGCGGATGCGGCTGCGTTCTTGTGGGGGATGATTGTGCTGACGGTATTGGTTGACCGGTTGTCGCGGTGGCTGCAGCTAACGCGCAATCGGTGTTGAGGGAAGTTTGGGGGTGGCGCTTTGACGGCGGTGTCAGCCTGACGCGGTTCAGGCTTGGCGCGGTTCAGGCCTGACGCGGTTCTGGAGGCGGTCTTGGCGAAGTTCTCGTGGGCCGCGTTCGGACGTGCTCCGAGGGGCGTTCGCGCAGGGGCCGGCTTAGGCTCGAACGCTGGGTGGGCGGATCGCGAGCATTCCAGGGGCCATTCGGCACGCGCTGGAATAATTGGGACGAGCGGTCAGGAACGCGATGGTAGCAGGAGCCGGACTTGAACCGGCGACCTAAGGCTTATGAAGCCTTCGCTCTAACCAACTGAGCTACCCTGCCAAAGTGTTTCGGGCCAAGAGATAAAGCAGATCGCGGTCCCGGACTCAAGGGCGTTTTCGAGGCTTCTCCTGACGTCCGGTTCCGGCTCGGTGAGAAAATGATTTGGGGGGGCTGTAACTATGCGCAGTTATATGAGTAGATGAGTGTGCGGGTGGCATGGACCCGTAAACGAGACGAGGTGGGGCTCCCTGGCTGGATTCTCTCCTGTTTCGGATTGCCTTTTTCATTCAGACAAAGTCATCAACCGAACAACCCCCAGCCAGGGAGCCCTTTTTTTTTCGCCTCAACGGCCGTCAGCACTGGCTGGATACGGCCCAAACCCGAGCAGCAGACTCTTGCGCCGGGCCACTCAAGCGACGTAGATTGTGGTAGTTGTGGCTTTCGCTGTGCAGTAGATCTCGGGCAACCACCCAACATGACAGGGTTCGATCCTGACGCGGCCGCTGCTACTGGCAGTGGCATCTTTGGTCTCTCCACGACCCGTAACGATGCGCGCGTGGTGTTGGTGCCAGTGCCGTTCGCCGCAACCGTCTCTTACGGCGGTGGGGCCGAGAACGGGCCGGAAGCAATCCTGCGCGCGAGCCATCAGGTCGATCTCTACGATTGGCACTTCGGCCGCATTTACGAGGGCGGTATCCACATGCTGGCTGCCGATCCAGCGATTGCCGCGGCGCACGAACCTGCGCGCCAGGCGGTGCAATCCGGGGTTCATGCGGATGCGGTTGTTCGTGCTGCGAACGCAGCGGGCGATCTGGTCAATGCCTCGCTGGCTGCCACCGTGGGTCCCTTGTTGGATGAAGGCCGCATCGTCGGCGTTGTCGGCGGCGACCATTCGATTCCGTTTGCGGCCATCGCTGCGGTCGCCGAACGGGAGCCGATCGGGATCTTGCACATTGATGCCCACGCCGATCTTCGCGATGCCTACGAAGGCTTTCGCTGGAGCCACGCGTCGATCATGCACAACGTGCTAGCGAACTGTCCGGGTGTGCAGCGCTTGGTGCAGGTCGGGATCCGTGATTACAGCGAAGGCGAATTGCGCGCGATCAACGCCAGCGATGGTCGGGTGGTGACCCACTTCGATGCCGAATGGCATCGCCGTCGATTTGCCGGCGTGACATTTGATCAGCTCATTGGGGAGGCGTTCCAGGCGTTGCCAGAACGGGTTTGGATCAGCTTCGATATTGACGGTCTCGATCCGAGCCTCTGCCCCAATACCGGCACCCCGGTTCCTGGCGGGCTGTTGTTTGCAGAGGTCTCCCACATGCTCGCACAGCTCGTGGCAACTGGTCGTCGCATCGTAGGGTTTGACCTCGTGGAGGTGGCGCCCGGTAGCGATGAGTGGGACGCGAATGTCGGCGCCCGCATGCTCTACAAGTTATGTGGCGCGGCCCTGCGTTCGGGTCGTCAGTAGCCATCTACGCAAAGCTCTTGGTTGCCAGGATTGGGCGTTGCCGCGCGGTGGCGTGAATCCCTCTGTCCTCGTGGAAGAGCTGTTCGGAGACCGCAGGGAGATCGCGATGTTGATGGTTTCATCGGACAAGCTGAAGAACATCGTGCTGGTGTCGGCACTGCTGGGTTCGTCCCGGCAGTGATCAGCATCTTCTGCGGTGAGCTGGCCATGCAGTTGCCGGGTCAAGACGAAGGCGTGTTGATAGCCTTGTCATGCGAGTTGGATGCTGAGCCAATCGGTGACTTCGTTACCGCCGCGGTGAACGATGGCCAGGGCAGTCTCTAGGCGATCGCGCCCGGCGATCCGATGGTCTGCGTCGTCAGCGACTAGTCGCAGGGGCGGCTATCTAGCGGATTCTGCGTGCTAGCCCGGCGCTGAGGGGGCGGCTGCTGGCTGCTCTCGCGCGGAGGCTGAAGACTTGAGGTTGCGTCGGGCGCGTCGCGGCGCGAAGGTTCAGCCTTATGGCGAACCCCCTTGAGTTGCGTGATGCGCGCGCCCACGTGCTGGCCCGCACCCAGCCCCAGAGCCAGACGGAGCGTGTCTCGTTGGCAGAGGCGCATGGGCGCACGTTGGCGGAGTCGATCTGCACCGATGGTCCGTGGCCGGTCACTGACCGGTCCGCGATGGACGGGTTTGCGATTGCGGCGGGGCCCGATGGACTGCCGTCTGGTGCGACTACCCCAGTGATTGGTGAGAGCCTTGCTGGCAAGCCGTTCGCCGAGTCGTTGGCGCAGGGGCAGGCGATTCGAATCATGACCGGGGCTGTCGTGCCCGAAGGTGCCACGACCGTGGTGCCCGTCGAGCACACTAGCGGCTACGAAGGCGAGACAGTCACAGTCACGCAGGACGTTTCTGCGCACGCCAATATTCGTCCGCGCGGTAGCGAGCGCGAATCGGGAGTCGAAGTGCTCACGCCTGGTCGCCGTCTGCACGCCGCCGAGATCGGTGTACTTGCCGTGCTTGGCCATCATGAAGTGACCGTGTGTCGCCGTCCGAAGGTGGCGATCGTTGCGACCGGTGATGAGGTCGTGCCAGTGGAACAAACGCCGTTGCCGCATCAAGTCCGCGAAAGCAACTCGTGGGCCTTGGCGGCGCAGGTCGAGGAGTGCGGCGGGCAGGCGAGGCGGCTAGGGATCGCTCCTGACGAGGTCGAGGGGTTGCGCGAGATGTTGCAGCAGGCTCTCGCCGATGCGGACATCGTGTTGACGATTGGCGGCATCAGCAAAGGCACGCACGACTTGGTGCATGCGACGCTTGCTGAGCTAGGCGTCGTGACCGAGTTTCACGGCATCAAATTGAAGCCTGGCAAGCCGACCTACTTTGGCTTGCGGCAGGATGGCGACAAGACGCAATATGTGTTCGGCCTACCCGGCAATCCGGCGTCGACCTTCACCGTGTTCGACTTACTGGTGCGGCCGATGTTGAAGCGTTGGCTCGGTAGCGATCCAGGTGAGTGGGGGACACGCGTGCCGCTCGGCGACACCACCTGGAAAAAGAACTGGCGCGTGCAGGCGGTGCCGGCACGACTCGTTCCCGATGCCAGCGGCCGCCTCGTTGCCGAGTTGGCCAAACCATCGCCGAGTGGCGATCCATTCAGTTTGTTGCTCGGCACGTGCTACGCGTTGATTCCGAGTGAAACGCCGCGCGAGGACTGCACGTCGATCGACGTTGCCGGCAGCACCCGACCAACGGAGTTGCCGTGAGCCGTTCCGCCAATTGGCTGCTGGCCTGCGTCGGTGGCTTGCTGCTAGGCATCAGTGCGCCGCCAGCGATCGTGCCGTTCGCTGAGTGGTTGGTATTGCTGGGGTTGGCGATCTGGTTTGTGTTGGCTAACTCCGAACGGGTCACGCTGCGCCATAGCTACGTCTACGGCTGCATCTATATGGCGTGGTTCTCCTGGTCGGTACGCCACATCATGCTGCCGGCCTACTTGGCGATCGTCTTTGTTGGTGGCCTCTACTTCTTGCTGGGCACCGCCGCAGTGCGAGGCGCGCCGAAGTGCGGCCGTTCGCTGGCGTTTGCGATCGCGGTTGCCGGCACGTTCTGGCTGCGCGCGATGATGCCGGACATCTACTACCCGCATGGTCAGCCATGCCACAGCTTTTGGCAGTGGCCCGCCCTGATGCGCATCGTGACCGTCGGCGGTGAACCGTTGATGAACGCGTTGCTCGCCTTGTTGGCGGCGACGGGTGTGCAGGTCTGGCAGAGTTGGCGGGTTGCCGCGCCTCAGTGGCGGCCGTCGCTATGGCGCTTCGCGGCGGCGCTTGCCGTCACGGTAGGCGCTGCCGTTACCGGCCAGGTCCTTGGCGCGTCGGTCGCTCCGACCGCGGCTGAAGCTGCCGAGGATCGCAGTGTGCGCATCGTCGCCGTCGAGCCCGGTTACCATCCCAGTCAGATCTGGGAAGCCTCGTCCCCGCGCGAGACCTACCGTCGGTTGGTCGCGGAGCGGTTGGTGGCGCCGACCGTCGAGTTGCTGCAGGAACCGCGGCCAGCCGGCGAAGCGCTCGACCTGATTCTGTGGCCCGAGAGCAGCTTGCTCGATCCGGTTCTTGCTGCGAGTATCGAAGCCGGTCGCGGTGCGCTGCTGTCCGATCGTTTCCCGAAGTCGGATACGCGCCTGGTGCTTGGCGGCAGCGTCCAGGACGGCGAGGGTGCTGGGCCCGCTTCTTTACTTCTGGATCTGCGAACCAGTCTGGTCCTCGCATACCAGCCCAAGCAGTGGTTGGTTCCGGGCGGTGAGTTCTTGCCGTTGGTCGGCATTTTACCCAAGTCGTGGGCCGACTCGCTGCGCGAGGGCTTCGAGAAGGCGTTGGGCACTCCCGCAAACTGTCTGTCTGGAGACGCCAGGCCTCCGATGAGGACCGCCGCCGGCGTGCCGTTCGGCTCCCTGCTCTGCTACGACAACGCGTTCTATGGCCCAGCCGCTGCCCGGGTCGAGGCTGGCGCCGAGTTCCTGGTCGTGCTCTCGAATGAGACCTGGTATCGCGGTGGGGCGGAACTGACCCAACTGGTGGCAATGACCGTCGTGCGGGCTTTGGAGAACGCTGTTCCTATTGTTCGCTGCACGATGGATGGCCACAGCGTCGCGGTCGACGCTGGCGGCCGGGTCGTCGCTGGGCTCGCGATTGCCCCTGCGCCGCAGCTTCAGGCGAGATTTTTTGAGGTATCAATCGAGCGTGCGGCTGGACGTAGTCCTCCCATGGCATGGCTGCGACGCTCTTGCGGTTGGGCTTTGGCGCTGTTTACGGCCCTCGGAGCGGCCCACAGCGTGTTTCGGTGGTTTAGAATCCGCTCAGCCCGAACGGCACGCTCTGCCGGAGTTACTTCCGGGTCTTGTAGCGACAGCCCAGGTGGTTCTTGATCGTGCTTGGCAGCCAGTTAGGATTTCCCAGTCCCCAAGGCCCCCTCTCACTTGGGATGTGGATCTCTCCTGTTCGATCGTCCGATCACTCAGGAGGTTCCGAAGGGCCGTTTTTTGCCTTTCTGTTTGGCGTCTTTTCAACCCCTCTGGTTAATGACCTGCGTCCTGAACTCTTCCTTCAGGCACGCAGCAAGCTAGGAACCACCTGGTCATCATGAGTCCCATCGGTCGCGTATTCATCGTTCTCAATCTGGTCCTTGCCTCTGGTTTCGTCTTCACGGGCGGCCAGTTGCTCCAGAACCAACACAAGTACAAACAACTCCTCGGCGAGGAGAAGTCAGCTCGCGAAGCTGACGCCAAGGCGTCGGCGAGCGAAATTGCTGCTCTCGAAGTCGAGCGCAACAAGTTCGATAACTCGAGCAACTCGTTCCAGCAGCTGGCTGAGCAACGCAAGTTGGCTCTCGACAGGGCCAACGACGACAATCTTCGCTTAGGCAAGCTGACGAGCTCGCAAGCTGCCGACCTGAAGAAGGCCGTCACGCTGCAAGAGACCGCCAACACGAATGCCCAGTCGGCTTTCGAGACCGCGCAAAAGGCTTACGACAGCTCGATCGCCGCCATCGGCGCCCGTGACGAAGCTGTCAACGCCCAGAACGCGGCCCAAGGCGAGAACCGCAACCTCAAGAACGAGATTGCCGGCCTCAACGAGACCATCGGTGCTAAGGACCTGAAGATCGCTGCGCTCGATCGCGACAACCAAGAGCAGAAGCTCCTGGTCGCCGCCGCTACGGCCAATGGCTTCATCCACTCGATGGCTGCTCCGGACCTCGCTGGCACGGTCACCAACGCTTCGGGTCGTCTCTGCACGATCGCGATCAATGGGAACCCCGGTAACGTCGACATCCAGTCGGTTATCAGCCGCATGCCATTCCGCTTCGCCATCTTCGACGACAACGGTTTCAAAGCCGAAGCTGTCGCGACGAAGTATGAGCCGAGCGCCAAGGCAGTGCTCTGTAAGGTGATGTTCACCAAGGGCTCAGCCACGATTCGCACTGGCGATAAGGCCTCGACCAAGCCGTAGTTGCTGCCCGGGTTGCTCGTCAGCCCGGACATTCCAACTCGCTAACCAATTAAGGAGCAATCATGGCCCGCAAATCAAACCGCAAACCTGCCGCTGCCCCCGTCGCTGACGTGGAAGCCGTAAGCAAGCCCGGGATGGGCATCGACGAAGGCGTCGTGTTCACCACATTCTTCCTGCTTGCCGGGGCGATCGCCTGCGTGGTAATGGCCAATGGCCACTACGCCGTCTAGGCGAGAATCCGCCTGGGAAGGCAATCGCTAAAGCAGGGTGAGAGCCCTCGCATCCTCTGGTCGCTGCCAGGGTCACGCGAGACTCGCCCTACGAAAGGCAACCGACGAACCCGGTTCACGCGACGCGCGGATCGGGTTCGTTCGGTTTTGGGTCGCGATTGCTTCTGCCGAGACGCAATCGGTAATAAGAATACGTTGCGACCGGAGCGTGGACTGCTACTTTGAACTTCGCACCGCTTGGTCCCGGTGTCTGTGTCTGCAGGTCATGGTTCACCCGCGCCATCAAGGCGGGTGGCCACTTAGGTCATCACAATGTTGAAACCGTTCGAGTGGCTGTTGCGCGGCTTCTCAGTCGATTTGGGAATCGATCTGGGCACCGCCAATACGCTGGTTTTCGTGCGCGACAAGGGCATCGTTCTCGATGAGCCATCGGTCGTTGCTGTTCGCAAGGGAACTACCGATGTGCTGCTAGACGGCATGGCGGTTGGTGACGCTGCCCTCGAATATCTCGGTCGAACACCGCCAGGCTTCCTGGCCGTGCGTCCGATGAAGAGCGGCGTTATCGCCGACTTCGAGATCACTGAGAAGATGCTGCGCTACTTCATGTCAAAAGCACGCGGTGGCAAGCGTCTAGTCAAACCGCGACTCGTTATCGCCGTGCCATGGGGCATCACGATGGTGGAGAAGCGGGCCGTGATCGGTAGTGCCGAGCGCGCCGGGGCACGACGAGTGTTCCTCGTCGACGAGCCTACCGCCGCCGCCATTGGTGCCGGCTTGCCGGTGCACGAACCACGCGGCACGATGATCGTCGACATCGGCGGTGGCACGTGCGAAGTCGCCGTCATCTCGCTGGCTAACGTCGTCATGGCGGAATGCTTGCGCGTCGCCGGTGATGACTTCAACGACGCGATCGTTCAATACATCCGCTCCAAGTTCAACTTGCTGGTTGGTGAGATCACGGCCGAGCGCTTGAAGATCGCTGCCGGCAGTTGCGTGCCGCTCGAAGAAGAGATCCAAGTCGAGGTGCGCGGTCGCGACTCGTTGGTCAACTTGCCGCGGCGCGCCATCATCTCTTCGGAGGACGTGCGCGAAGCGTTGCAGGAGCCTGTGCGCAAGATCATCGGCACGATCAAGAACGTGCTCGAGCGCACGCCGCCCGAACTCGCGTCCGACTTGGTTGACTCTGGCATCACGTTGTGCGGCGGTGGTTCGCTGTTGCGCGGTCTGCCTGAGTTGATCTCCCAGGAGACCGAACTCGACGTGCGCGTTGCAGAACGTCCACTCGAAGCCGTCGCGCGCGGCACCGGAATCTTCCTTGAGAACCTGGAACTGTATTCGCAGTTCCTTGAGGGCGGCGAAGACCTCGGCTGATTCGGACGCGCGGGCCAGCATCTGTTGGATGTGGTCCGCAACAGGATGAACGGCGACCCGCGCTACCAAGGCGTGTCGTCCCGTTGAGTGGTTGGGAGCGGTGGATCGTTCTTCCTATGGTGAAGAAGTCGGCAGCCTTCCCGGCGGGTCTCTACGCCATGCTGCTGTTTGCGCTGGCGTGGCTGACGTTGCCGCGGGTGTTTGCGCCCTTGGAGCGCTGGTTGGTCGGGTCCGCCTGCTTCGTGCCGCGTGTTGGTTCTGCTTGGATGGGCGAGCCAGCGATGGCGGGCAATCGCGAGGAGTTAGCGCTCATTGGCGAACTCAGTGCCGATTTGCGTGACCGGGTCAAGCGACACGACTTTGCGGGTTCTGGCATCACGATGCCAAACGACGACAAGAGCATCTTGTGTGGCGTGTTGTCGGTCGGTCGCCGCGGTGGCGGTGGCGAACCAAGTGAGTTGCTGTTGGACCACACGTATGCCGAGCTTGGCGACTATCGAGAGATCGTGACCAAAGGCTCTGTGCTGCTCGGGTTCCTGTTGAAGCCCGGGGTTGGCCGAGCGGTCGACGACAAAGCCGACGATCCTGCGCGTGTCATTCTCTGCAACCATCGCGATGCGCCGCGCCTCTACGCCGGCCTTGAGAGCAAGGACGGCACGCAGTTGCGGTTCGTTATCGAGCCAGCCGCCTCGGTCGACCCTGCACCATTGCGGGTCGACTTCTGGGACGACCCGTATCGCGCCTCCAAGCTCCAGGAGTCACAGCAGCGCGTCTACACGTTGCCGGTCATGTTTGGTCAGGAGCGCGTCCCTGGCGGTTTGCTCGTGGGGCGCACGCGGCGCTGGGGCTATGAGCAGGATGACGGCCAAGACACGCTGACGATCGGCATGTTCGTCACGCCGGCCGTCGCGCCGCGCGCTTTGTCGCACGTCGTCGTTTGGCAGTCGGGAGAGCACGCAGCTCCGCCGATCGAGTTCCAGTCGTCGCTGCGTGCGCGTCGTCGCATCCAGGCCACCGTCTACGACCTGCCGGGAGCGACGCACGGCCGCCACATGTTGGTCGCGGATGAAGACGTCCCGGATGGCGCGGCAGTGGTGCAGGATGGCTTGTTCCTCGGTTCGGCACGTGGCCTCTGCCTTGGCAGCGCGCTGGTTACCTCGTTTGCCGCATCGCGACAGGATTGGAGTCTGCTGTTCTTGCCGCCTGAGGGCGAAGGCGGCCCGGTTGAGTTGCACGGTAGCGTTGTGCGAACGGATGGCAACGTGGCGTGGCTCAGGTGGACTGGGCCGAGCCGTGAGCAACTTGCGCGACTCGGCGAGGGCTTCTTGTTCACTGGCAGCAACGGCAAGTTTTGCCCTGCTTGTCTCTGGATTGGTCGCGCCGTGCCGGACCAGTTTGAACGCAACCTCCTGAAGGTCATCGTCCCGGTGCTGAGGGGGCCTCGCATCGCCGAAGTCATTGTCGCGGAGCGTGACGTATGAGGCGCTGGTTCTGGTGGTTTCTGTTGGTGCCGCAAGGCTTCTTACTGGTTGGGTTCTTGCAGGACCTCGGTTTGCCGCCGCTCGACATGGCAGTGTTGACGAGTCTGTACCTGGCATGGTTTGCGCAGCGATCGGCGTTGCCGTTCTTGCTGCTCGGAGTCGCCATCGGTCGCACGCTGGTCGATGAAGCGACGCTGCCGGTGCACATCCTGGTGATCGGCATCCCGGTCGCATTGTTGCTCCCGCTGCGCGCTCTGTTCGTCGCGCAGCGTTGGCTTTGGCAGGCTGTCGCCGCGGCGTTGTTGGCGATCGCTATTCCCAAGTTGGCAGGCCTGTTTGGTCGCGCCTTTGACCAGCCATCGGTGAGTTCGATGCTCGACGGTTGGCAAGTGGTGTGGTCGGCGTTACTGGTGCCGCCGCTGTTGTCGGCGTTGCGGTTCTTGCCGCCGTTCGTCGCCTTCACGGAGCCAACCGGCCTTCTGAAGGTGGTCGCACGATGACCTCAAGCCGCACACGATTGGCGGTGTTGTCGGGCGCGTTTCTCGCCGCTCTGGCCATCGTGTTGTTGCACCTCTGGTCCTTGATGGTGGTGGAGCAGGATGTCTGGGCACGGCGCAGTTACGAGAACCGGTGGGCGTTCCGGTCGGTGCCGAGTCAGCGTGGTCGATTGTTCGATCGCGATGGCGATCTGCTGGCCTGGGATGAGCCGACGACGCGGGCTTCGATCTACTATCGCCGCTTTCGCGTCTACCACGTGATTGGCGCTGCGGTGCACGGCGCGACCCATTGGGCTTCGTTGCAACCGCATCGAGCGGGCACGACCTATACGATCGAGGACGGTGTGCTCGGTCCACGCATCGCTGCTGAGGATCTGCTTTCGGTGCCGGTGCGCGCGTTGCAACCGGGCGCGCTGAGTAAGTCCGAGTTCTCGCCGTTAGTGACCTACGCGACGACTGTGCTTTCGGTTTGTTCGGGCATGGCGCGCAAGAAGGTCTACGCCGCGATGCGTAAGGCGGCGGTGGCTGGTGCGAACGTTGGCATTGGTGATGTCTTGTCGATGCCGCGCGCAGAACTGTTGCAGCGCTTCGATGAACGTCTGCAGAGCTTGCACGAACTCAATGCACTCTTCGTCGTGGAGCAGGAGAGCTACAACCTGCGGCTTGGGCGGACGAAGGTCGACCCGACGTTGCTGCAGATGCTTGAGCGGTTGCGTCGCTACAGCCTAGAGAAGCGCAAAGTCGTTATCGACATCGAGAGGGACGAGAACGGCAAGGAGACCTCAAGGCGGTTGGGCAGTCTGATCGAAGACATGCGGCGCTACTTCGCCCAGGATGTTGACTTCGAACTGGCCGCTGCGTTGCGCGTCAACCGGAAGGCGCATCCCGGCATTGGTGTTGAGCCGTCGATTCGTCGCGTTCGTCGAGGTGGCCGCGACACGTCGTTGGGCGTGATGATTGGCGAGGTCCGTTCGAACGACCGGCTGATCTGGGAGGCTCGGGATGCGTCTGGCAATATTGTCAGGCATAGACAGCCGTCGATGCTCGATGAGTCGCGCGATGAGTTGGTGCCGTATGACGTGGTCGGCGATGATGCAACTGTTGAGCACATGCGCAAGGAGGCGGAGCGCCGCTACGAGCGCGAGACGCTGGTCAACGAACGCAGTGGCATCAGTGGTCTGGAAGCGTTGTGCGACGACGATCTGACCGGCAAACTCGGCATGCGTTTTGTCGAGCACGACAGTCGTCGCCGCGAGCACCGACTGTGGAGCCACTTGCGGGTTGAGTCCGGCAAGGACGCGCACATGACGATCGATGTGCAGTTGCAGGAACTCGCGGAACTCGCGGTGCAAGAATCGGATGCGAGATACCGGGGTGGCTACAGCAAGCCCAGAGACCTGAATGGACTAGAGTCCGCGTTGGCAATCATCGACGCCCACACCGGTGATATTTTGGCGCTGGCTGGGGCACCCGTCCGTCCCGATCCGAATGACATAGGATCATCGACTCTCAGAGTGCCCGGACTCATTTGGCTGAGCAACGGGTCGATTGGCTCGGTCGTCAAGCCGTTCATTCTGCTTGAGCATCTCGAGAGCCAACGCTTGGGTCGGCCCTATCAGTCGGCGGAGACCATGAAGCCGTGCGCCGGTTCGATCGTGCTCCATGGCCGCAGGCTCAAATGTGACCACAATCACTGGGACGAGGGGCGTAGCCCGATTCCGGCTCTAGCCAAATCGTGCAACGTGTTCTTCTACCAGGCTGGTGATGGACTCGAGGCCGATGGGATTGGCCGCGCGTTGCGGCGCTTCGGCTTAACAAAGCCGAGAACTGGCGACCCGTTCTTCGAATGTTGGCAACCGCGCGTTCGGGGTTTGCCGATTGCAGAACCATTCGTCGATTCGAATATTTCGATACTGCGACGCGCCATTGGCTACGGCGTGCAGGCGCCTCCCCTCTACATCGCACGTGCCTACGCTGGCATCGCAACGGGTGTGCTGCCTGACGTTGGTCTGCGCATCGGCGAACCGCGACGCTTCATTCCACTTGGCGATATTGGCGAGTCGCTTGCCGTCGTGCGTGAAGGCATGGCCGATTGTGTGCTAATCGGAACTGCGGATGAGGTGCCCCTGCGGGAGAGTTGGGAGGTGCACGCAAAGACCGGCACTGCAGAGATCAATTCGGTCACGGAACAGAACAACGGTTGGTTCGCCGGCTTCATGCCGTGGACTGGGCAGGGCGGCATGCAGATCGTTTTCTGCGCCGTCGTCTATCGAGTTCCTGCTGGTGTGCACGGTGGCAAAGCGGCAGGTGGCTTGGTCGCGAACTTCCTGCAGCAAGTGGAACGTGACCCCGAACTCAACCAGCGGTACTTAACGAAATGAGTGACCGGTCGCAATTGCTCGCGAACCAACGGTTGCGCGTCTTGCGCAACGTCGACGGATGGTTGGTTCTGATCATTGCCGCGCTCTGTCTCGCCGGATTGTTGTTTATCGGATCGGCCACCATCGACGATGCGGTCTTCGGCGCCCAGCAGGGGCGTCAATCGTTGTTCGTTATCGTCGGTCTGGGCGTCGGCTTCTTCGTAGTGCTGCCGCACTACGTGCACATCATGCGGGCGTCGTGGTTCCTTTATGGCGTTGCCGTGTTGGCGCTGATGGGCTTGCCGTTCTTTGCGCCATCGATCAATGGCGCGCGCCGCTGGTATGCGTTTCCCGGATTTTCAATCCAGCCCAGTGAGTTCGCCAAGATCGCCGTCGTGCTCGCGTTGGCCGCGCTACTGCGCTTCAAGAGTCGCGCCAAGACGTTCGAAGGCTTGATCGTGCCGATGTTGATCGCCGCGGTGCCAGCGCTGCTGATTCTCAAGCAACCGGACCTAGGTAGTTCTCTAGTGTTCGCTCCGGTGTTGCTCGCGATGTGCTACGCCGCCGGCGCGTCCGCGCGCAGCATCATGATACTGCTGGCGATTGCGGCCGGAGTGATGGTGTTCGCCTACTTTTACTTGCTGCACGATTACCAGGTCGTGCGCGTCGAGATGTGGGGCCATCATTGGAACTGGGACGATTCCAATCTGCACACGCATGAAGTCCGCGAGATGATCCGCGGCAAGGGCTTCCAGCCGTGGCAGGCGTTGATCGCGATGGGCTCAGGTGGGTGGTCGGGTCACGGCCTCGGCCTCGGCCCGCAGAACCGCTACGACTTCCTGCCATACCGAAGCGAAGACTACCTATTCGCTGTCGTTGGCGAGGAAGGTGGCTTCCTCGGGTGCTTACTGATTCTCGGCCTAATTGCCGCGTTGGTTATCGGCCTGATCAACATTGCTGGGCGAACTCGCGAACGCTTCGGCAAGTTGGTGTGCGTTGGCGTCGCCGCGTGGCTCGGTTCGCAGAGCCTGTTTCACGTGGCGGTTTGTGGCTGGCTGATCCCAAGCACTGGGTTGCCGTTGCCGCTACTGAGCTACGGCGGCAGTTCGACTTTGGCGATGTTGTTGGCGCTGGCAATCTGTATCAACATCGGCGCGCGTCGCGAACCGATCTTGTCTGGTGATGGGTTCCGATAGTCGGCGGCTTTTAGTTAGCACCACGCGGTCGTGATCGGATCGGTCACACCACTCGCTGCCGAGTCGACTCCGTGGGCAACGATCGTCCTACTCGTTGGGTGAACTGCGACGCGCGTTGTGTGAGAGCGCGCCCGTGCCGCTTCGACCCGTCACCTGAGGGCTATTTCTTGCCCTTCGCCTTGTTCTTCAGGTAGGCGTCGTAGTACTTGCGATACTTCGCCGGCACCTTCGGACTTGAGCCGCGGTTGCGCAGGAAGTTCAAGTAAGGCTGTAGGTCACCCCACTCGCCTGCCCCGGTGCCGGGTTGGCCGGGACCCTTGGGCGAGTTCGGCGGTTGGTTGCCGGTGCGGTTTTCGCCGCCGTCTTTGCTCTGCTTGCCGCCCTTTGGTTGGCCGTTGGCTTGTTGCTCGCCGGGCTTCTGACCGGGTTTCTCGCCGGGTTTCTCGCC
>CALCZA010000042.1 GCA_937906475.1 uncultured bacterium | reverse complement strand
GCGAAAGCCGCAACGACGTCGCCAGAGCGACGGTCGGTGAACTCCCACTTGAGTGCGACACCAGTGGCCTCGGTAAACGCGTTGAGCACCTGCAACACGGTCGAGCCAGTGCCGGTGCCAAGATTGAACACTTCGAGCGGCTCTTCGATGCGGCCGGCAACTAGCCGTTCCATCGCCAGGATGTGCGCCTTGGCGACATCAACGACGTGGATATAATCGCGCACGCAAGTGCCATCGAGCGTGTCGTAGTCGCTGCCGAACACCTTCAGCCCACCGCGCAAGCCAGCGGCGCTCTGCGTGATAAACGGCACAAGATTTTGCGGCACACCCAGCGGCAATTCACCGATCTTGCCCGACGGGTGCGCGCCGACCGGGTTGAAGTAGCGCAGTGCGATGGCCTTGAAGCCGTGCGCCTTGGCGCCGTCACAAATGATCTCTTCGCCGATCTGCTTGGTATTGCCGTAGGGCGACTCCGCCGGCTTCACCGGTGCATTCTCTTGAATCGGCAACTCGTCAGCTTGGCCGTAGACCGTGCAGGACGAACTGAAGATGAACGCGCAGTTCTGCTTCGTCTTGACGAACTGCAGCAGATTGATCAGCGAGCCCAGGTTGTTGTGATAGTAGTCGAGCGGTTCGTCAACCGACTCGCCAACGGCCTTGTGCGCGGCAAAGTGGATGATGCCGTCGAGGTTCTGGTGCTTAGCCAGGAACGCTGAGCACGCCGCCGTATCGGCGAGGTCCACATTCTCCCAAACAGGGCGAACACCACTGATCGACTCGATCCCGTCCAGCACTTCGGCCCGCGTATTAGCCAAGTTGTCTGCAATGACTACTTCGTGTCCTTGCGCCAGCAGTTCGACTGCCGTGTGCGAACCGATGTAGCCGAGACCGCCAGTGACGAGGACCTTGCTCATTGTTTACTTGCGCACGTAGTTTTCGAAGTCGCGATGCTCTTGCTTGTAGAGCGCGTCCTTTGGCAGTTCTTGGAACGCCTTGTAGGTGATCTTGAGACCTTCGGCTCGCGACACCTTCGGCTCCCAACCGAGAATCTCACGGGCCTTGGTGATGTTCGGTTGACGCTGCGTCGGATCGTCCGTGGGCAGATCCTTGTAGATCACCTTCTGGCTGGTGCCCGTCAGTTTGATGATCTCTTCGGCGAACTGCGCGATCGTGATCTCGTCCGGGTTGCCGATGTTGACCGGATGCGGATAGTCGCTGTGCAACAAGCGGTAGATGCCTTCGACAAGGTCGTCGACGTAGCAGAACGAACGCGTCTGGCTGCCATCGCCAAACACCGTCAGGTCTTCGCCACGCAACGCCTGACCGATGAACGCAGGCAATACGCGGCCGTCATTGAGACGCATGCGCGGGCCATAGGTGTTAAAGATGCGGATGATGCGCGTCTCGACACCGTGATAGGTGTGGTACGCCATCGTCATCGCTTCCTGGAATCGCTTGGCTTCGTCGTAGACGCCGCGCGGACCAACCGGGTTGACGTTGCCCCAGTATTCTTCCGTCTGCGGGTGCACGGTCGGATCGCCGTAGACCTCAGATGTCGACGCGACCAGGATGCGAGCACCCTTAGCCTTCGCTAGGCCGAGGCAGTTGTGCGTGCCGAGTGAACCGACCTTCAAGGTCTGGATCGGGATCTTCAGGTAATCGATCGGGCTCGCCGGCGAAGCGAAGTGCAGGATGTAGTCAAGCTCGCCAGGCACGTGAATGTACGAACTGACGTCCTGGTGGTAGAAGCTGAACTTCGCGAGCGGAAATAGGTGCTCGAGGTTCTTCAGGTCACCAGTGATCAAGTTGTCCATGCCAACCACCTCGTATCCCTCATGGATAAAACGGTCGCAAAGGTGCGAGCCCAAGAAGCCGGCGGCGCCGGTAATGAGGATGCGTGGCATTTCTAAGTTCTAATGAGTGTGTCGCTGTCTGGGGGACGACGGCTGATTGTTACTTCGTCACCGAGTTCGGCGAGGAATCAGCCACCCCGATGCCGCTGTAGTGGAAACCGAGCTTAGCCAACTCGGCACCGCTGTAGATGTTGCGACCATCGAAGACGGCCGGGTGCTTCAGCGCTGCGCGCAGACGCTTCCAGTCCGGCACGCGGAACTCACGCCATTCCGTCACCAGCAACAGTGCGTCGGCGCCTTCGAGGGCACCGTAGGCATCGTCGGCGTAATTGATCTTGTCGCCGATCATGCTCTTTGCCTCCGGCATCGCGACCGGGTCGTAAGCAGTCACGGAGGCGCCAGCGGCGAGCAGTTGCTCGCAGATCACCAGTGCCGGTGCTTCGCGCATGTCGTCGGTCTCCGGCTTGAAACTCAGGCCCCACATCGCAAAGTGCATGCCGGTCAGGTCACCGAAGTGCTTCTTGACCTTATTGAACAATACCGACTTCTGGTCTTCGTTAACATCTTCGACGGACTGGAGAATACGCAGCGCGTAGCCGCTCTCACTGCCAGTGCGAACAAGCGCCTTGACGTCCTTCGGGAAGCAACTACCACCGTAACCAATGCCAGGGTAGATGAAGCGGTTGCCGATGCGCGGGTCACTGCCGATGCCCTTGCGCACCGCGTTGACGTCGGCGCCAAGCAGTTCGCACAGGTTCGCAATCTCGTTCATGAAGCTGATCTTCGTGGCGAGCATCGCGTTGGCCGCATACTTGGTCATCTCGGCGGACGGCACGTCCATAAAGTAGACCGGGTGGCCGTTGTGCGTGAACGGCTTGTAGATCCGCGCCATGACCTCTTGCGACCGAGCCGAAGAGACGCCACAAACAATGCGGTCCGGCTTGGTGAAGTCTGCAATCGCCGCGCCTTCCTTGAGGAACTCGGGGTTGCTGGCGACATCGTAGGTAAGGTCCGAGTTGCGAGCATCGAGCGCCTTCTTCGTTTCCATGCGAACCTTCTCGGCGGTGCCAACCGGCACGGTGCTCTTGGTGATCACGACGAGGTAGTCGTCCATCTGCTCGCCAATCTCCTTGGCGACCGCCAGCACATAGCGAAGGTCGGCACTGCCGTCTTCACCGGGTGGCGTCCCGACCGCGATGAACGCAGCCTCGGCGCCCTTCACAGCATCGCTCAGCGTCGTCGTGAACTTCAGACGGCCAGCCTTCACATTGCG
>CALCZA010000041.1 GCA_937906475.1 uncultured bacterium | reverse complement strand
CGACGGGACAGTTCCTGGGCGACCCAGCGACAACGATGCGGTGCATCCGAACGCAAACGATCGAACCAACTCAAGCTCTCGTCGAAGCGGCCCTTGAGACCATGCGCCAAGGCAAGGTTGAAGAAGACAGCGACCAACCGAGGCTGGCGTGCCACGACACCCGACTCGACCACTTCCAAAAGCAGAGCGACCGCGCCATCGCAATCGCCTTCGTCAAGATGGATGTTGCTCAGGTTGGAGAGAGCGAAGCCACGCATGACGGCGTCCTTGGATCTCTCAAGCACCAACTGGAACTGCTTACGTGCCAACGCCCGCTGACCGCGTGCATAGTGCACTAAGCCAAGGTAGATGCGGGCGTCGTCAGCAGCAGGGTCAAGGGACATACACTCAGTCAGCAATCGCTGACCGCGCGCCAAGTTCTCTTCCGGCGTGCGCAACTGCCCGTCAAACAGATCCTTGGCGGCCACCCACTCGGGTGCGCTCGCCTCGGCGCTTGCACGCGCAACTTCATCGAGGAACGATCGACCGCGCATCGCCACGTCCGGAACCGGCATCGGCTCCTTGGCGACTTCGCGCGAGAACTCCGGCGACAAGCCCATCAGGGTAAAGTTGCGCCCAAGCTCATAGAGGATGCGAGACAGCTTGCGCTGATTGCCAGTCAGTTGACGGCGCAGCGTCTGGTTGCCTCGCGCGGCAGCGCCGGCCTCGTGGCCCTCCGCAACGCCAAGCGCGGAAGCCGGCTCGGACATCGCGGCGGCGAAGCGGCGATGCAATCCAACTTGCTTGCGGATGCCCTCGAAAAACGAGCGGCACGCTGGGCACGCATCCGAATGCATCGTGACCCGGCGAACACCGGCCGGATCCAACTCACCGTCGAGCATCGCCGACAAGTCCGCCTGGATCGGCAGGCAAAGATCTTGCCCGTGATTGACCGGGACCGAAGGTCTCCGAGGATCAGGCTGCCCAGCCTGACCCGGCTGGGGTTCGCGATAAGGTTGTGCAGAGTGCATACGACTCAGGGCGTGACTAGATGCCCTGAGCAGGCTGGTCACACATGAGTTTGGCTCCGTTACAGTTTCGAGTCATAACTCGTCGCTCGCGGGCTGAACGCCCCACTGATGTGCCACGACTCTGCTCCGCAAACACGCTCTTTGCCACCGCGCCACCCTGGGCGGCCGACTCGCACTCAGAGGCCATCTCAGCGAGCGAACGCTCCATGCCCCGGAAGATCTTGCGACGTCCGCGGAAAATGACCATTTTCAGGTTCTCCAACCGGATACCGAGGTCTTCCGCCGCATCGCGATACGAACGGCCATCCACCTCGACCATCGTCAGGGCACGACGCTCTTTTGTCGAAAGACGCGCGAAGTGCAGCATGTAAAG
Organism: uncultured bacterium; assembly: GCA_937906475.1. GTDB lineage: Bacteria > Planctomycetota > UBA1135 > UBA1135 > UBA2386. The sequence continues at coordinate 3,526 of CALCZA010000041.1, read as the reverse complement.
CTGCAAGTACATCAAGTAGGCGCGGTTGACGACAGACGCACCTTCCGCATCACTGGCGGCGAGATCAGGACGGCGCGTACGCAAGTCTTCGGGCTGCATCGTCTCTTCGTCAATCGCTTGGAAACGCGACAACCGCGATTGTCCCTTGAGGAACTTCAGCAGCGTATTGCGCGCGATGCGATGCCCCCAGCCACGGAACGCATCTGCCTTGTCGGCAAGGAAGCGGTGAGGATAACGGTAGATGTTTAGGAACACCTCCTGCAGCACATCCTGAGGATCGACGTGGTGGAACGATCGTCGGAGGTTGCACTGAATCGCGTACAAGAACGACGCGCGGTTAAGTTCGAAGAGGAGCGTGAACACGGCACTGTCGCCGCTGTCCTTGTAGCAATCCATCAAGCTGGTACTGACCCAGTCGATGAATTGTTGGGCGGTGTCCACGGCTGCACCCGGTTGGGGTGATCGTCCGTGGGCCAACGCTTCCAGGGCAGGGCTGCCGGTCTGCTCCCACAACTCGAAGAGCTGCTTACAAAGAGCGACTCGATCGACCGAGGTGTGGTTGACGTGCAACATGACGGGGGCTGTCGGTGCCACGGTCGAAGCCGCGGCCACCTGATATCATGCCATAGTCAATTGTATCTGAATAGTAACCGCCAACAAACGGTCGAGCGAAAGAAGCGGTCGACCGCATCTCCGCCAGCGCCAAAGCAACCTGTGCCGACCGAAGCAGGCTCAAATAGGCAGGCGCAGCATGATCCCGGCGCCGCCGGGCCCCAATTCATCCGGCGCGACCGTAGCCGCGACATAATCGACGGCTTCGCGGAACGCATCGACTACGTCCCGATCAATAGCTTTGGTGGGCTCGCCGTGGCTACAAACGCGAATGCTCGGGACGCCCGCTTCGGACCCGATCTCGATACATCGCAGTCCCTGGCCACCGGTGCGCGCCCAAACCAACTCGAGCGCCTTCTCAATCAGGATCGTCAATCTGTTGCGATCACCCCAGTAGACGACTTGCTGACTCGGCAGCACGGTAATCGGATCCACCAGGCCCTGCAGGGCGTTCGCCTGCTGCTCGCACAAGGCGAGCAAATCGATGGGTTGGAGGCCGTCGACGGCCTTTGCACTCTCATCGGCAAGATCTAGACGCAGCGCATCACACCAATCGACGACACGCAAAACATCACGAACGGCACCCTTGAGTTGCGCGGGCGAAGCTTCGGCAATCGCACCATCGAGGCGCTCCAACTGACCGCGCATTTCCGTCAACAGCAGGTCCAGGCTCTGCGCCTGCGATTGAAAACGTTGCCCCAAAGCCGAAGCGATGGCGCCCGCGCCGAGCAACGGCGACGACTCGCCGCCATCCATTACCAGCAGGTCGAAACCGCGCGGCGGTGCCGGCAGGACATAACTGCCATCAACAGGGTTCAGAACGAGATTGCGATTAGTGGTCATGCGTTCGGTCCTTGGGCGTCAAGCCTGACATCGCATCGACCATGGCAACGCGCCGCCTTGAGCACCGAACCCTATGTTGCCGACGTAGATCGGCAATTTTCCTGCCGGCAGACGGCCCCATCGATTGGCAGTAGCATGGCGCGTCATGCATCGCTTCTTGCTGTCCTTGCACGCGCTGCCTCTCGCCCTAATGGCCCAAGGTAACCGCGTCCCGACTGCTGAAGAACTCAACCATGCACAACCCGAAGTCGTGCCCATGCTCACCGAGCGAATCCTGCGTTCACGCGGTGGCGACATCGGTCTCGCGGCGACAATTAGTGCCGAGCCGGCACTCGGCAGCGAAATCTTCGTGCGTAAGATCCTGATCGACGGCAATCCAGCTGGTTTGGTCGACACGCCGATTGGCGTGATGATGTGAGTAACTCCAAGCTATCCGCAGACTCCATCCGTTCGATCGCGCACGAAGTAGGCTTCGACTTGGTGCGCTTCGGACCGGCGAGCCCTGGCGATCACGCGCAGCGATTCAACGAATGGCTCGACGCAGGCCGTCACGGCGAGATGGACTACCTAGTCAAGAACAGGGACCGCATCGTCGATCCGCAACAGTGGCGGCCGGGAGTGCGTTCGTCGATCTCGGTCGCCGTCGACTACAGCGGTCCACAAGGTGAACTCCAAGGCGGCGGCCGCATCGCGCGATACGCCGTTGGCCGCGACTACCATCGCTGGCTCGGCAAGCGCATCACCAAGTTGCGCAACCAACTCGAACACGCCGGACTCCCCCACGGCTCGATGACCGGCGGAACCGACGCCGTTCCCGTTCTCGAACGGGCGCTCGCGGTACGGTCCGGAATTGGTTTCTTGGCCAAGAGTTCGATGGTGATCTCGCCGACGCACGGCCCTTATCTACAATTGGCCGAGTTGCTGGTGCCAGAGGATCTGCCGCACGACGCCGCCGCGTCCGGCACCTGCGGTTCGTGCACCGCGTGCCTCGATGCGTGCCCAACCGACGCGATCGTTGCACCGTTCCAAGTCGACTCACGGCGCTGCCTCTCCTACACAACCATCGAACAGCGCGGCTTTGTCGATCACGACCTACGCGAGGCCCAGGGCGAGTGGCTGTTCGGCTGCGACATCTGTTTGGAGGTCTGCCCGTTCACCAGTAAGAGCAAACGTCGCGACGTGCTCGGCATCGACCGGCCGAAGGACTTGCAAACCCACCAGGTCGTCGAGACATGGACGCTCGTCGATGTGCTGGAAATGGACGAAGAGCGGTATAATGCGGAGTTCGTCGGTACGGCGATGCGCCGCGCGAAGCGGTCGGGCATGCGCCGCAACGCCGCAACCGTGCTCGGCAATCGTCGTGAAGAATCGGCGCTACCGGCATTGGTTGCCGCGCTTGGCGACGAAGATCCGGTGGTGCGGGGACACTCCGCATGGGCGATCGGCCGCATCGACGCGCGCCACCCGTCGCTACAAAGTGCGCTAGCCAAGGAAGGCGACGATCGCGTTCGTAAAGAGCTGCAGTTGGCGATCGAACGCGCGTGAGCTAGTCCCCAAGTTCGCCAAGCGAAGCGATCAACATCCGCCAGGAAGTCTAGCGAGCCAACGGCAATACCAATGGCGTCACACAAATGGAGAAGCTGCTCCGTGACGGCAAGTAGCTGGTCACGCAATGCAGAAGCCGTCCGAGACGGCGAGATGGAAATGCCCTCGTTGTCACGCCGCCAGCGCCGCCAGGTTGTACCCTTCCACAGCGAGGCGCCCACTCCTGCAGCGCCCGTCCGAAGAATGCGACCATCGCATTCTCGCAACACGACCCCCTTAACACGCCGTGGCATCGATGGCTCCATGAGCCACGAAGTCTGCACGCCCGCTAGGCATCGCCTATAAGCGACGGTCGATGCACGTGATTGGAGTCGTTGTGCCAAGGCACATCGCATGCGTTGTCGCCCATGCCATCGACAGCAAGAGAGTTTCTTTCTGCGATACGCGAGCTTGGCAAGCCCGTTGCTCTTCAGCGTTCGTGACCAACAACAGCCGCAACGACCTCTCCGACACGACCAGCGAGTTT
>CALCZA010000040.1 GCA_937906475.1 uncultured bacterium | reverse complement strand
TGGGCACCAGTGTGCCCGTTCGGGTGGTGTCCACCAAACCGGGGGAAGGTCACCCATTCGCAGCCAGACATAACTGGCTTCGCGAATCGGCAGTGCTCGGGCCAGTATCTGGACTCATGATCGGCACAACTAGCCCCCAGACTTTGCCCGGTTTGCAGCCTCAGCAGGTGAGCAGCACCTGTTCTGCCCTCGGGATCATTTAGGTGCCAGTTCGCTTCACTACCTGCAGGGAACCAGCAACTTCCTGTTAGCCACCGAGATCAAAGCGACACTTGCTCACAGTGGCGTTCCGTGGAACTCGATGAGAATCGGATCGCAGACTATCTGGGACGCATTTTCGCGGACAAGACCAGCAGCCCGCACCAGGTCACAGCCTGACTATCTCAGATGTTGACCATCAATTGCGCCGCGACTGAATTGGGGCCCGATCTCCGGATCGAACGAGCATCTGACGAAGCCTACGCGGAAGAGTCTCATCGATCCTGAACAACGGCGCGAGGCGACCGAATGCGCGGCACTCGCCAGCACCGCTCGGCAGCGACGAACCAGGTCGGGACTCGCCTACTTGTCCCGCGACGCCCGTCTCAGGTATGCGCCAAAGTAGACTGGCCGGGTTTGCCGCGGGTAAGTCGGAATGATGCACAGTTTGCCTGGATTCGTCCACATATCGACCAACTCGTAACCCTCATCGATAACGAGTTGCACGAATCGCTCACGATTGCGAACCCAGTACGCGCAATAAGCCACCCCGATGTTCTGAAGCGTTACGAACTCGAGAGTCTCGTGCAGCGGTATCTGATTGATAATGATGTGGTCTGGCATGACCGGCAGGCGGACAAGTATCTCTGCAATCGTGCTATCACAATACTGAAGTGATCCGGACGCAAGAAACACGCTTGGGGAGCCGGCATCTTCTAGTTGCGTGATGAAGCGAGGCCGCGGTTCAGGCCGCGCAGAGTTCAGTTCAAGCCCCCTCTGCACGGCCGCCGGAACATCGCAGACCGTCCAGGCCACGTCCTCAGGCCAAACAGGCAAAGGCCTAAAAGCATCGAACATGCCTCCCGCATGGCCTCCGAAATCCAGAACCTGAGCCCCGTTTTGCAGCAATGGCATCAACCAGAATAGCACTGCATAGTCTTCTGGAAACATCGGCCTGGACGAGTACATCCTGCCGGCGGCGTCATGATCATAGCCGACAGGGAGTCCACGCGGCGCCGACGCAATGGCTGCACCAAAATCGCCGTAGACGCCGCGAAACTGACCTCTCGCTGCCCCTTTCGCGAATCTACGTTCATATAGAAACCGGACCAAACTCGCGAGTGGTTGCGTGCTCATAACCCAATGGGCAATGCGCCTGAGATTCATTGCGCTGCATCCTCACTACTGCCGAGACCCTGTTGCCTGAAGTTCTTCCCAGCAGCAGTCGCTAGTCGCGGTGGAAATGTGGAGCCAGGAGCGCTGACCCGATTGCCGCGCCAGATTGGGCTGTGGCGCAGCAAGTCTCGAACATAGAACGGCGGCCGGCGAGCCGGGCGGCGCAAGACCATCCGCTTACACTCCCCAAGCACATGCGCAATGGCCGCGAGCATATCGATTGCTGTGGCGCAGAAGGTCCCGTGCAACCTGAGAAACCAAGTACGCCTCGACACGAACCAGTAGTCGGGTAGCCGACTCTTCCGAGCGCCGCCATACTCGATTCTAGTGCTCTGGCCAGCGATGTGCATAACACGGCTACCTGCAACGTACCAAGTCGAAGCGCCGACGAGACTCGCCCGTTTGGCGAACTCGGTTTCTTCAAAGTACAAGAAGAACCGCTCGTCTAGACCGCCTATCTCGTCAAGAAGAGTGCGCCGTACCATCATCGAAGCGCCGGAAACCCAGTCGACCTGCTCGTCGCTGGAACCAAGCTTTATTCGCACCGCGGATCGCCACAGAAGCCGCGTAATCAATCCAATCTCCAGGCCCGAATCGATCTCGCTCAACAGGCTGGGAAATCGAAATGCATACGGCGCAGATTCACCATCGACGGTCTCGAAGCAGCTCCCCGCGATGCCTGCTTGACCATGAGTTTCAAGGAAGCCAACCAGAGCACCAATGGCTCCTGGCCGCAACTGCGTGTCCGGATTGAGCAAGTGGAAGTATTTCGGTGGCGATGCCTCATAGGCGCGCCTGAAGGCAAGGTTGTTGCCGTAAGCGAAACCGCCGTTCCTCTCTGCAACGAGCAGGCTCACCCACGATGACCAGCCATTCTGCTCAATGGCGCTTTGGATCTTGACGGCGTCGCCGGAAGCATTGTCGACGACGATCACACGAATATTGACCCCTGGCGTCTTTGCTTCCGGCTGAATGGATCGCAGGCATTCGATGGTCAATTCCGCGACCTGATAGGTGACGATGACTACAGCGACATCAATCACTGCAACGCGTCCCTATCACCTGACTCGTCACCTGACTCCACGGCGAGGAACGGACGCAAGGCAACTGCCAGAGAGCTTACGTGGGGTTCCCAAAGCATGCTCGAATGCCCGCCGGCCACGTCGATCACTGCAAGCTCTGCAGCAACATCGCCCCACCCAAGTAGCTCGTCGTCGTAGATGTCAATGTATGGAGTGTCGTCTATTCCTAGAACGCTTCGGTCGCTGTCGCCGCGTTCCGCTGCGCTGGCTCGGGCGAGAACGACTCTCGTCCCCGTGAGCGGCGTGGGCTTGTAGCGCGGTACGGCATACTGGTATATCTCACGGAAAATCAGCGGTCGAAGCCACATCGGCCAGGGCCGGTTACCGCGCAATAAGCGGCGCAGTAGCGCAACACGCATTCCAGCGAAGCACACATGCATCCGTGAGGAGACCTCCCATGCGCAAGCGCGACATCCCCGCTGGAGTAACATCGAGACAAAGAGCCAGCCGCGCTTGACCTTGCCGTGCTCGCTGGTTCGCACCGTTGCGATTGCTTCCGACAATCTCTGTCGTCGCTGCATGAATCGCAGGCCCGGCTTGACCTGGGCCTGAGGCGTGCCACCGTCCATGACCACAACCAGTTCCACGCTCTCGCCGAGCTGCTTCAATTGCACTGCCATTTCGTAAGCAATCAAGCCACCCGCACACAGTCCACCGAGTAGGTAGGGACCCTGCGGTTGCCTTTGGCGAATACATCGCACGTAGTGCTGCGCCATCTCCTCGATGCTGGTCAAGGCCAGCGGGACACGTGGCTGAGTTGGTGGAGTGATGCCGACGACGGTGATGCCCCTCGACATGAGACTGGCGAGGCCTAAGTAGAGCAAGGTCGCTCCATCGCCATCGTGCACGAGGAACAAATTGCGGGCCCCACCGCGCTGCAAGACCACGAGGGCAGGGCCGCTAGGCTTGGGACGCGACAGCACTTCCCCAAGCCCAGCGATCGTCGGTGACTGGATCAATACATCTGGGTCGATAGTGACGGCTAGGGACCGCTCAACTTCTGAGACCATGTTGAGGGCCCCCAGCGAGTTGCCGCCGAGATCAAAGAAGTTGTCATTGATGCCAACTCGCTCCACGCCCAGTGACGACTGCCAGATCGACACCAACTGCACTTCAAGGTCACTCGTTGGCGCAACGTAGTCTGGACGGTCGCGACCGGCCGCAAAGACATCGTGTTGCACCCCTTCGTTTTCACGGTGATCATGCTTGGCAATTCGGCTTGCCACCGCCGCGGTTACCGTTCCAACTATTGATGCAACCGACGCCTGCGGATTGGCCAGAACCTGGTCGATCAGTTCGTTAAAGCGCTGCACTAGCCACTTGGCGGTTGATGCATCCAAGACATCGGTGCTGTATGTCAGACCGCCTTGAAGGCCCTCTGCAGACTCTACGAGCCACATGCCGAGGTCTTCGGTAACCCCGCTCTGGAACAGCGGAATCATACGGGTGTGCAGGTTGCCCCAACGCACAGGGCGCCGCCGTGTATCCTGAAAGGAAAAGAGCGCCTGATATAACAAGTCAGAGCCGGTCCCTTGTGACTTGCTCAGCGCGCTTGCGATGTTCTCAAGCGGTGCATCCGGAACGGCGAAGTTTGCCACCACGGACGTTTTGACGCGTGCGAGCAGATCGACAAAGCGCTCCGTTGGCCGCAGGTCGATCGGCAGCAAGAGCAAATTGTTGAAGTAGCCCATGATCACCTCCAACTCGGGCGCTGGGCGCCTTCGCACGGGTGTACCGATGACTAGTTCGCCTTGGCGCGAGAAGTCGTAGAGCAGCGTCCCGAACAGGGTCAACGTTACGACGAATTGAGTGGCCCCAGCTTGCGCTGCGAGATTGCGCAGAGCTGACGATCGCCTCTCGTTGATCGAGAGCCACTCAGTAGCACCGGCACCGGACGGCGTAGGCAATGGTGGCCGATCAACTGGTAGTGGCCTAAGCCGTCCGCGTTCTTCAATCTGGTCACGCCAATAACTGGATTGCCGCGCGCATTCGTCGCCTTCCATCCAGCCTCTATGCCAGACGGCGTAGTCACTATACGTCACGGCAAGATCCGCAAGGGGACTTGCTTCACCTGCAGCATAAGCCGCGTACAGCACAGACATCTCTTCGTAGAGCAGATCGAACGACCAGCCATCCCAGACGATGTGGTGCGCCATAAAGAAGAACACATGATCTTCTTCACTGACCTTCAACACCTTCACCTTGAACAGTGGGGCAGACGAAAGATCAAACAGCTCCGCCGTCAGTTCTTGGAGACGCTCAAGCAGCGCAATTTCTCGCTTCGCCGCGGGCACACCTGCCAGCGATTCGACCGGAAAGAGAGTGACCGAAACTTCGTCGCACACGCATTGCTCGACGGTCCCGTCGACTCGCTCAAAGTAGGTGCGCAAGGACGGTTGACGACGAACGATCTCACGGAAGGCACGCTCGAAGGCATCCTCGTTCAACTGGCCAAGCAGCCGGTGCGCCGATGGTGCGTGATACGCAACCCGGCCAGGTGTCAGATTTTCCAGCCACCACAGGCGCTCCTGCGTCACGGTAGCCGCTGCACGATGTTGGTCTTGTTGCGCAACAATGCACACCCTTTGGCTGTCAACTAACGCGACATGATTTTCCACAGCTGTAGACAGCTGGGCCACCGTCGGCCCCTCGAAAACGGCACGGATCGAGAGTTCGACTTCAAAGCGCAGATTCAGTCGGTGGATCAATTGCGCCGCCAACAGCGAATGCCCCCCCAACACAAAGAAGTCGTCGTGGATACCGATCTGGCCGAGGCCCAAGACACTGGCGACTTCCTCAGCGACTCCGGCTTCCGTTGCGGATCGCGGCTTCACGAAAATCGAGGTGCTAGTGCTGCGCGCCTCGGGAGCGGGCAACGAGGCCCTGTCGACCTTACGATTTGGTAGGCGTGGCAACTCTGACAGGCAAACCAGATGTTGAGGCACCATATAGTCCGGCAACACACCTGCTAGGTGGGCCCGGATCTCCGCTGCCGTCGGGACGGCGCACGGCTCCGCTACGAAGTAGGCCGCGATGCGAACATCTCCCGGTCGATCCTCGCGCGTAATCGCAACCGCCTCCGCGACGCCCGGATGACTAGTAACGCCGGACTCAATCTCGCCTAGCTCGATGCGAAAGCCGCGCACCTTCACCTGGAAATCTTGACGGCCGGCGAGCTCAATTACTCCACTCGCCCGCCAGCGGCCGCGATCGCCGGTCCGATACATACGCGAACCAGCAACCCCCGAGAAGGGATCTGGAACGAACCTCTCAGCAGTCAGATCCGGCCTATGCAGGTAGCCGATCGCAACACCTTCCCCACCGATCCACACCTCCCCAGGCACATCGACGGGACAGACCATCTGCTGCTCGTCCAGCACCCACACCGAGGTGTTGGCGATCGGAAGCCCAACCGGGATGCTTACCACACCACTGGCAATGCGCGCACAGCTCGACCAAATTGTGGTCTCGGTTGGACCATACAAATTCCAAAGCGCACCACTGCACTGGAGCAATTGCTCGGCAAGCTGGCGCGGGAGAGCCTCGCCACCACACAGTGCTTTGAAGTCACGGCGCCCATGCCATCCAGCCTCAAGCAGCAAGCGCCAAGTTGCTGGCGTGGCCTGCATGGCAGTTGCTCGACTCGATTCGAGCAGCTTGCCAAGCTGAGCTCCATCGCCGGCTTGCTCCCGCGACGCGAGCACGACCGTTGCACCAACCACCAAGGGTAGAAGCAGTTCGTTGATGGCGATATCGAACGACAGCGTCGTGACAGCCACCATGCGGTCTTCTTGTGTCAGACCTGGCTCTCGCGCCATCGACTGCAGGAAATTGACGACCGCGCGATGGGGGACACAAACGCCTTTCGGCACACCGGTCGATCCTGACGTGTAGATCACGTAGGCAGCTTCGTCGGGCGCGGGCTTGCTTTCAGGCACAGCCACTGGACCGCTAGGCTGGGCCGCGATCCGCCCTCGATGGACATCGAGGAGAAGGCACTTCTCCTTCGGCAGCAGGTTGTGCGTTGGCGCTGATTCCTCAGACACGAGCACAGCTAGCCCGGAATCCTCCACCATGAATGCGAGTCGCGCAGAAGGATAGGAGGGGTCGAGTGGAACGTATGCAGCCCCCACCTTTAGCACGGAAAGAACAGCGGCCACCATGTCGGGACTACGCCCAACGTGAAGACCGACGAGGGTGCCGTGACCGACTCCAAGCTCGCGCAGGCTGTGAGCTATCTGATTCGCTCGGGCGTCGAGTTCTCCGTAAGAGACCGTGCCGCCGCCCCATATGATCGCTTGGTGGGATGGGGTGCGGGCGGCCTGAGCCTCGAACAGTTCGTGAGCCAAAGCTGAGCTTGAGAACGGCACAGCCGTGTCATTCCAAGCGGTCAGCTGACGACGATCCGCTCGGCTCGCGAACTCGAGATCGCGAATGCAGGAGTCCGGCAACTCACAGGTCGAGCGAAGCAGAGTCTCGTAGGCCAGCATCCATGCTCGGATGGTCTGGCTATCGAACAGGTGCGAGTTGAATTGACACTCGAGTCGCAGGCCTCCATTGCTGGGAACTGCATTCAAGAACAACTCGAACGTCTCGTAACTGCGTGGATTCGTTGCGATCTCAATGGACAACCCAGGGCAATCGAGGTCCTTCTCGCCGAGCGCTTGATCCACGTTAAACATGACACTGACAAGCGTTGGCCTGCTCGGGTCACGTTCGATGGACAATTGCTGCAGTAGACTGCCAAACGTGCACGTCTGATGCTCGTATGCATCGAGCAGCCTTGTCTGTGTCGCTGCAAGCAGGTCGCCTGCTGTGCTTAGCGGATCGATCTGCAGGCGCAAAGGCAGGAGACTGACACAGTGTCCAACCAAGTTGTCTTGGCCACTGGCCAACTGGCCGGCGGCCGGAACACCAATGACCAAATCGGTGGTGCCCGAAAGACGATGCATCAGATTCGAAAACACCCCCAGCAACGTAGCGAACAACCCGGTCCCCGAACGCCCACCGACCTTCCGGAGTCGGGCGACCAGGGCTTGATCCAGAACATGGTCCTCCCGCTTGGACTCGAATGTGCGCCATGTGCCACGAGCACGGTCCGTCGGCAGATCGAGACTCGGCGGGGCTGACTGGTACTGACTTAGCCAGTAGGCCTCATCGTGCCGTGTTTGCTTACCGGCATCTGGAGAATCCTGAGCCGCAGCATAGCTGACGAAGGACGATGGAGATTCGAGCTTGCTGTCCGCGATGCCTCCGTGCTTGGCATAGAGGCTGACCAAGTCTCGAACAATCACACCAAACGACCAACCATCGCAAACAATGTGGTGAGCTGTTGGGATCAGGACGTGCTCCGCATCCCCAAGCTTGAACAGCTCCGCTCGTAGGAGTGGCCCAGACTCAAGGTCGAACGCAGTCTCGACTGCGCGTCTTGAGGCAGCGTCTAATGCCGCTTGCTTGGACGAATCATCCTTCGCAGATAGGTCGGTCTCACGAAGCTCGACCGAGCCCGTCTCAGCAACGCGCAGTTCCTGCCCGTTCTTGCTAACAGTCGAGCGCAGTGCCTCGTGACGCTGGACAAGGTCGATCAGCGCCGCGCGCAGAGCCGAGATCTCGAGAGCGCCCGACAACTTGATGATGATCGATTCATTGTAGGCGAGAGACGCCTCGCGACCGAGCTGGTCCGCTAGCCAGACTTCGCGCTGTGGCTCGGTAGTCGGGACGACTCGCTCCAGGGCGCCGTCGGCGAATGGATCGTAGTTCACCGGCACCGAGTCTTCGGTGGGCTCATCCATTCCTAGCCTTCAACTCGAGGTATTTGCCCGGGCTTGCCGGGTCCGGCACATACCATGCCGCGTTGCCTTCTTGGTCCTTGCCCAAGCGAGCATCTGGCAATGGCGGCTTGGCTGCGTCAAAAGCAACTTGGCTGCTGCCTCTGGGCTTCGGAAGGAACCCACCTTCTTGTAGCTCCGCGACGGACTCGCGGAACGCACTCGTGATCCACTCGATGTCGGCCTGGCTATGAGCAGTTGTCAGGAAGCATGGGAAGTTCTCAAGGATGTGAACGCCACGGCTTCGCATCATCGCAAACAGCAGGTCCTGCAGAGGGTGTTCTTGGGTGAAGCCAATCCTCCACATGGACGCGAAGTACGTCACCACGATCGGCGCGCCGACTTCTTCGCAGTGGGTGTTGAGACTGCCCACCAACTCACTCGTCAGGCTCGTCAATTGCGATTGCAGTTCGGCACCTTCCCGCACCAGGTGCGCCAGGGTCGCTTTGGCAGCAGCCAATGCGAGCGGATGCCGAACGAACGTTCCTGCGAAGTACGTCACGCCAACTCTGGGGATCGAGTCGTCACCGTATTGCCAAGCTCCCCCATCGAGCGCATCAAGGTACTCGCGCTTCCCTGCGATGACGCCTATCGGGAACCCGCCACCGACGACCTTGCCATACGTACAGATATCGGCACGGATGCCAAACAGCGCCTGGATACCGCCGAGATGACATCGGAATCCGGTCACCACTTCGTCGAATATCAACAGAGTGCCGGCGTCTTCGGTGATGACGCGCAATTCGCGCAAGAACTCTCTGGGCTGGAGCTCGGGTTGCCTGCTCTGCACTGGCTCCACCAGCACGGCAGCCAACTCGCTCGCCTTGGACTTGATCAGTGCCAGGGTCTCAGGCGTACCATACTCCAAGACAAGCACGTTCTTCGCAGTGCTCGGCATGATTCCCGGCGCCGCAGGGAAGGCTCTCAGTCCCTTGCCGCCGCGCACGATGACCTCATCAAAGATGCCATGGTAGGCACCTGTAAAGACCACGATCGTATTCCGCCCAGTTACCGTTCGAGCGACACGCAGTGCGCCCATGACGGCTTCCGATCCAGTATTGCAGAAGCCCGCGCGATCAAACCCCGTCACGTCGCAGATCATTTTGGCGACTTCGCCAGCGAGCGGGTGTTGCGGCCCGATTTCGTAGCCCTCATCGATCTGTTGCTTGACGGCGTCCACGACGAAAGGTGGCTGCCACCCAAACAGACTCATTCCGAATCCATTCAGCGCATCCACGTACTCATTGTCGTCGATGTCCCAGAGCCGACTGCCCCTCGATCTCTTGACAACAATTGGATAGGTAAACTCCTTCTTGAGCGGCTTAAACCCAGTGACAACTCGCGGGTCTGCCAGATGCGGCCGGTGCGTCTGGGTGTAACCCTTCGAAGCTTTCGTGCGCTCCGTGTAAAGGCGCACGAATGCATCCAGTCGCTGCCTCTGTCGCTCAGTGATTTCTAGCGGCGACCCCGTGTGAATCCTGGCGATTGCTCCAAACGCCTTGTCTGGATCGCGGCCCACGTTCTTGCGACCTTCCGATCCGTCGCCTTCAACGCCAACGATCTCAACGCCAACGTTCTCAGCGCCAACGCCGTCAGACAAAGCAGTCGCTCCAGCACGTTCCTCTTCTTGCGATGCTGCCGACAGGGCCTCAACCGAATCCACGACCGGCTGGGGCGGGTCGATGACGACTTGCGAACCACTGAGCATCGCCAGTTGCTGCTGCATCATCTCCAGTTGCCGATGCACCACCTTTTCGATCAAAGCCGCATCGGCAGCAACCCCACCAGTCAGAGCAGGAAGCTGTGTACCGCTTGCCAGTGACGGGCTCACTGAAGGCTCTTTTGCGGCAACCGTTTCAGCTTCGAGGAGAGCAGCGAGCTGGGTCAACGAATCACAAGACTCCATCAATTGACGAAACGTAACGTCAACATGAAACTCTTGACGGACCTTGATAGCGAGCTGCGTCAGTGACAGCGAATCGAAACCCAGCTCGACAAACGGCACTGCAGCTTGGCCCTTAGCAATCTCGATGCCGGTAGCGTGACTGATGATATCGATCAGCTTCAGGCTCATGCTCTGGCGACGACTAAGGTTGTCCATGGAGGCGCGTTCGGAACTCAGCTACCAAGGGGCCGGCTGAGCAGTACTACTGCGGCGATTTGGGCATCGAAAGACTGCCCTACTTCAGTGTCTCAAATGCTATCGAGTCGCAGCTCAAACTGGGTGCGAACCAGATCAACAAGTTCCTGACTCCGGAACGTATTCCAGGCAATCCGCGCGTGCCTGTTAGCCAAGATGGCGTGATTAGGACTGTCACCAGACGAGAAGGCCACGCTCAGGGTTTCGCGAACCTTGAGACTGCGGTCGTCGGGCAAACCCGCGTCAAGACAGCGTTGGCCCCAGTGCCTGGCAAGCCAAGCGCGGTCATCGAAAAACGCTAACCGCGAGTCTGCGTCAGCCATCGCTCGCATCGCGTTGTCAAAATGGTCGAGGCCACGATTCAAGTTGCGCTGCTCTGTGGGTGATTGCCACAACTCGAAGTAAGGGGGCCAATCAGAATTTTTTGGGATTCCCACCAAGATACCACACGTCTCTGGATGACGTTCGTGAATCAGTTCGATTGCCATTCGCACGTGCGCAACACAGGCGTCGATCAGCAACAAGACGTCCGGATCATCTGGGCTCTTGGCCCGCGCGTCGAGCGCTGGCTTCTTGCCGAAGTCATTCACCCCTGACCGACTCACGACTAGTCCATCGCGCGTCGCGCACCTACACATCATCATCCGCATCATCCGCATTCGGTCGCGGCACGGACATGCGCGTTTCGACGGCCCTTATCGCCTGCAACTGGGACTGCATGAGCGTCATTTGTCGCTCGATCAGATCCTTAAGAGCCCCAAGCCGCTGGGGAAGTTCACCACGGCGCACACCCTCAAGCTGGAGACGGCTTGTCCCGATGGCCAATGAGTCATCTCGCAACTCGGAGGTGGCGGTCGCGGCGACCGACGATGCAAGCCAGTGACGAGTGCGCTCAAAACAGTACGTCGGCAATTGCGCGCGCATCCCGGACCGGGCGGTCACGACTTGGGAAGCCCCTCCATACAGCCAACAATGCGCGACAGCGCCGTACAATTCCCCGAGCGCTCGACGTTCGCACCCTCCGCTGGGCAATGCGGGAACCGGATGCGCGAGGCATGCATCGGGATGAACCAATGCCAAAGCAGTCAAACCAGTGCCGGGTCCGACCTCAACCAAGATGTGGCCTTCGCCGTCACCGAGTTGCTTGAGCGCCTCCGCAAATCGAATTGGACGACTCAAGATGTGCGCCCAGTAGCCGGGGTCCTTAGCTTGAGCAATCGTTAGGTCGGCTCCAGAAACGGACGACACGATGCGGCACTTTGGACCACTCAGAACGATCCCCGCCAAATGCCGCTCAAGCTCTAACGCAATTGGCTCGACCATTGCCGAGTGGAACGCGCGGTCGCTAGCCACTGCCATTGTGACCAAGCCCTCCGCCTCAAGGCGCAGACGGGTTGCCTCAATTGCAGATGCAGGCCCAGAGAGCCCCACAACGTTCTCCGCGTGCACTGCCGCAATTGAAACGTCCGGCGCAGCAATCGAGCGCGCTTCGGACTCGGAGCACAGCACCGTGAGCATGCTGCCAGCCGGTATCCGGAAGGTGGCCGCAGAACTCACGACCACGAGTTTCACAGCGTCGTCGAACGACATGACACCACCGACAACAGCGGCCGCGAACTCGCCCAGACTGCAACCGATGAGGGTTTCTGCTCGCAGGCCGGCGTGCTCAAGAGTCATGGCCAAGGAATGAAGGAACACGAACAGCGCGGGCAGCGTAGTTCTGACATCGACAGGGTCGCGGTCGCCACCGGCTTCTTCCTCAAGCAGATAGGGGGCGATGTCGGGGCCGCCAGCGGCAAGGACGCGAGCGATGCCGTTGTCCAAGTCGGCTCGGAACACCGGCGATTGCTCATGCAACCAGCGCGCCATTCCTTGCTGCTGAGATCCGTAGCCAGGAAACAGGAAGGCGATGCTGCGAGGATGATCGACATCCACTATGGGCGGGGCGTTGCGCAGAGCGGCCGCACTGTCCTCGATCGAGGAAACGACGAGTGCAGATCGATACCTCATGGCCTCGCGACCGAACTGCAGAGTTCTTGCAACCGCCGGCAGCGCCAACCCTGCCGGCGAGGAACTCAAGAACTGCGCTTGCGCTTCGATCTGCCTGATCAAGGCTGGCTTCGTCTTAGCGGACAGACAGAGAACGTGTGGATGTTGATCGCCCGCCTCACCCACAGGCACACCGCCATCTGCCGAGCACAGCGGCGGCGCCTGCTCAATCACAACGTGGGCATTCATGCCGCCAACGCCAAAGGAGCTGACCCCAGCGCGGCGAGGATGATCTGCTTCAACCCAATTCTGAGCGGCAGCAGCCACATAGAAGCGGCTACTGCCGAGCTTCAAGCGGGGGTTTGGTGTGCGATAAAACAGCGTCGGCGGAATGATCCCATTCTCAACCGCTAGCACGGCCGTTATGAAACCGACGACTCCCGCGGCATGCACCAAGTGACCGATCGAGCTCTTGACCGAACCGAGCGCGCAGTTTCGCCCCGCATCGCTCGGGCCACCGTAGGCACGGTTGAGGGCCGCGAGTTCAATCGGGTCACCCATTGGCGTCGCGGTGCCATGCGCTTCGACGTAGCCGACCGTTGCCGGGTCAACGGATGCATCCTTGAGCGCAGCGGTGAGCACAGCCGCTTGGCCGGAAACACTTGGCGCCGTGAAGCTCACCTTGCTGGCACCATCATTCCCAATTGCACAGCCACGAATAACGGCATGGATGTGATCACCATCATCGATCGCGTCCTGCAGCCTCCGAAGCGCAACAACACCAGCGCCATCATTAAAGGTCGTTCCTGAGCAATCGGCGTCGAATGGTCGACAGTGGCCGTCCTTAGACAGCATCCCGCCTGGCTCATGCAGGTAGCCTGCGTTGATCGGAACGGTAATGGACACCCCACCAGCGAGTGCCAAATCGCAATCACCGTTGGCCAGGGCGCGCGACGCTTGCGTGATCGCCACCAACGATGTGGAGCATGCGGTGCTGATCGTATTGCTCGGCCCCTTGAGGTCGAGCTTGTAGGAAATGCGTGCGGCGAGAAAGTCCTGCTCGTTGGCTATTGCGATGTTTAGCTCACCGAAGTCGGCGATCACATCAGGGTGAGCCGCCACATTCTTCGAACGATACCGATTCCAGTTCGCGCCAACGTAGACCCCGATGCTGCCGGCGAAGTCAGAAGGGCGATGACCGCTGCGTTCCAGAGCGGTCCATGCGAGTTCGAGTAGCACTCGATGCTGCGGATCCATGACACGTGCTTCGAGAGGCGCGATGCCGAAGAAGCTGGCGTCGAATAGATCGCTGTCGGCCAAGAGACCCTTGGCCTTTACGTATGCCGGGTCGCTACGAAGCTTCGATGGCACAGAAGCGTCGAGTTCGTCGTCGCGAAAGAACGTAACGCCTTCGCAGCCGTCGAGAACGTTCTGCCAATGCGAATCCACGTCGACGGCACCAGGAAAACGCCCCACCATGCCAACGACTGCGATTGCATGATCGGGAAGCGGATCAGGATGTGACTGTCTCGAACTGGCAGTCATCCGCTGTAGTTGACCAGATCGGCAAGGCTATTGGGCCATACGTCGGTAAGCCCCTTCGCAGCAGCAACAAGCTTGACCAATTCGCCTGTTTGCTGGTGCGTTGTCGTGAACTCGTAGACAAAAGTCGGATCTAGGCTGAGCTTGGTTGCACGCTCAAGCAGATTGTGTAGCTGGATCGCCTCGAGTGATCGGCCGCCGGCGTCGAAAAAGTTGTTATTGGCGTTCGACGGAATCTCGCCAAGAACTTGGCTCCAAGCGGTCTCAACCAAGTTCAGCTCAGGCGTATTACGCTGTGAGGCTTCTTCGGCTGCCGAGGCGAACTGATCGGGAGCGTGCTTACCGTTGGCATTCAATGGCAGAGATGGCAAAGCGATCAGACTGTGCGGCACCATGTATGCCGGTAACGCATCGACAATGGCCTGCTTCACCCCATCAAGCCTAGCCTCGGCCTGCAACACGACGTAGGCGACAAGACGATCTGGCCGCAGCGGACCGTGCTGCACAACAACTCGACATTGACTTACTTCTGGCATGCCAGAAATGACGCCCTCGATCTCAGATGGCTCGATGCGGTGGCCACGGATCTTAACCTGATCATCACGCCTGCCGCGAAAGTCCAGCAAGCCATCAGCCAACTCGACGACTATGTCACCCGTGCGATAGCACCG
>CALCZA010000039.1 GCA_937906475.1 uncultured bacterium | reverse complement strand
TGCGCCAAGCGGTCAGCCTCCGTCTGCGTTCTGTGCGCCAAGCGGTCAGCCTCCGTCTGCGTTCTGTGCGCCAAGCGGTCAGCCTCCGCCTGCGCTATGTGCGCAGCTAGTTTCTTTGCCGACGCTTCCAGATCTTGCTTCCGGGCTTCTAGCCGATTGGCGACATCGTCGTGTCGGGCGGAAGCATCGTCGCGTTCTCGCCGCAACTGGCGCGCAGCTTGGTTGCCTTCGCTGACCTTTGAATGCAGGTCCTTCGCATCCTCTATTCGCTTCTGTTGGTCGGCGTAGAGGCCCTTTTTCTCTGCTTCGAGGCGATCAAGCTGTTGATCCGCACTTGTGATTCGCCGCTCGAGGGACTCGGCGTAGTTCTGCACCCACTGCTTTTGGCTGCGCTCTAGCTGCGCCTGCTCGCCAGCTAACGTGCCGAGCAGTAATTTGAGTGTCTGGCGCTGCTGGCCCGCCGAACTCGGTGCGTCCTCGTAGTGCTGGGTGGCTTTGCGTTGTTGCTCGGCGCGCAGGTTGAGGCCCTCGATGAGCTTTTGCACGGACGGGCGATTGGCGGCGGCTTCGTCGAGTTGCAGTGCGTCGAGTGCACAGTTGAGGAACAGTGCCAGCCCGTCCATCTCGGTGTTGGTCGCGAGATGGCGAGCTACCGAGTCGACCACCTGATCCAGCTTCTGGGTTGCGTCGAGTCGATCGCTTGCGAGGAAGCGTTGCAGCGCAACGGCTGCGACGCGGTTGACCTCTAAGTAGTAGGACCAACGTCGCCCCTCGCGGAACCAGACCGTGTTGCTGGCATGTAAGCGATAGGCGATCAACGGCTCATGCACGTGCTGCAGGGCGCCTTCGAGCGCTGCTTGCATGAACAGTTGCCAGTCGAGGCAGTACTTGAGACTGCGCAACCCATCCGCTTGTGCGCGTAACCAATCCGTTCGCGCGACGAGGTTGCTGCTGGTGATCAGGAAGTTGCACTCCAACAGCGAAGCGAACAGGTCTTCTTGCGGCAAATCGTCGCTTGGCGTGACCCGCGCAAACCATTGCATCCAGTCGAAGACCTTCTTGCCGTCGAGCACGAGGCTTGCGTTGGCCGGCGTGAGCTGGCCGCCGTTTTGGTCGACCATCTGGATGCCGGTCGTGACCAACTGCACCGCGTCATTTTGTTCGAGCACGTCCCGGCAGGTGCTGAGGCGATCCGGATGGAATAGATCGTCGGAGTTGAGCAGCGCGACGTATGGCGTGTCGATGTGCTCGAGGGCCGCGAGCACGCTGCCGCCTAGTCCGAGATTCTCGGGGTTGACGCGAACGTCAATACGGCTGTCCTCGATGCTGCGCGCCCGCGCGACGGTGTCGTCAGGCGAACAGTCGTCGACTACGAGCACCTTGAAGTTGCCGTAGCGTTGGGCAAGCACGCTGCGCAGGGTCTCTTCGATGAAGATCTCGTGGCGGAATGAGGGGATCAGGACCGTGATGTCCGCCGGTGCGTCGGATGGTTCGGTCGCTGCCTTGATGGCAAACGGGCGCTTCCGGGCGCGGTCGTGCATCAGCCCGAGTTCTTCGGCCCAAGGTCCACCGAACCGGGTCAGCTCAAATCGTTTCGCAAACTCGTTGTCGTGTGCGATCAGCAGTTTGCGTTGCTTTGCGTCCCCGTAGACCTCGCGCAAAAGTTCGAGAAGCTCGGTGGTGTGCTGGTCGCTCGCGAGTCGTTGAATCAACGTGCGCAGCCACGTTCCATCCTGCGTGCTGAGCAGGTCACGGTGGCTCGAGACACACTCGAGTAGCCACCGGCTGACCGAAGGCAGCATCGCGCGGCCAAACAGTTGCCTGAGCCACCAATTGCTCGGGTTAGCTGGATCGGCGGCGTCGCACCAAGCGTGTTCGGGTGGTGGTAGCCGCAGCGGTGTGCTTGCGAGTTCTTCGCTGGCGTCTAGTTCGCGTTGCGCCCGCGTGCGCAGGGTGTGCCGCAGTTCGTGCGCCAGATGCGTTTGGGCTTCGGTGACTGCTGCTGGCAAGTCGCCTGCGGGCATGTGCGACGTGGCGGTGCCGACGACATCGCGCAAGAAGGTTAGTTCGTCGGCGGCGATGACTTCGAGCGGCACGCTGCCATCACGGTCGAGCAGGCGCAGATCGAGGCCGGTGTTGGCCGCCGCGCACGCACGTGTCACCGCATCGAACTGGAACCAATTCTCGGCGGTGAATACGAATCGGATCGTGCACGTCGCGCCGACTTCGGCACTTAGTGCGGCGACTTGGGCGACGACGTTTGCTTCGCCGTTGTTCAGCGTGCATTCGATGCGCGCTACGTTGCAACCTTGCACAGCCTTGCGAACGGCGGCGATATCGTCGCCGCGCATTCGCACGATCAGTTTCGGAGCTTCGCCCGTTGCGCCAAGCTTGGTCAATACCTTGGTCGCGAATGCGGACGCGAAGTCTCTGTCGGTCGTTGCGTCGAGCACCAACTCGTCGAGCCTGGGCAGAAGTTGCTCGAGTTCTTGTAGCACGTCGCTCGCGACTTGGTCAGCCAACGGCATGCGCACGATTAGGTGTGACGGGCTGCTGCTGTCCTCGGGAGATTCGGCCGCATAGTCACGTAGTGGCGGTGCCGATGCCACGATCTCGCCGCCCATCCAGTGCACACAGCTTTTGCAGTGATCGAGTGGGAATGTTCCGTTGGCCAATGCCGTGCGCAGGTTGGCAAACGCCTCGGTCTCCCACGCGTTTTGCAGGCTCCCTTGCCCAAGGTCTTTGGACGTGCCTTCGCAGGCCCGCACGGAGCCGTTTTGGTGCACGACCAGCGAGGTCGTTGGTCCTGCACACGCAGTCCATCGAGCGTCGCTGGCAGCGACCGGTAGCCGCGCCTGGCGCCGGATAGCGTCGAGGTGCAGCCGGTCGATGCTATGGCTCGTTGGGAGTTCCGACTTGGTCATGAGCTGGATCGGTCTAGATACCCGCGCCACATGGTTTTCGGTCACTCGCGGAGGGTGACTTGAGTCATGTCGATTTTCGCATCAATGACCAGATTGAGGTACCTGGGATAAGGACTCTCGCATGGGCATGCAACTCGCGAAGACTCACTTTCAGCAACAGAAGCCATTGGCGCTGTTCGGCCGCAATCGGCAACATGCTCTCCGTGCGCATTTCGCTCGTCATGCCGACCTGGAACGCGGGTCCTTTGCTCGATGAAGTCCTCGCGGCCATCACGGCGCTCGAGGGAACCGTCTTCGATGAATTGATCGCTGTGGATAGCGGGTCCACCGATGGCACGCGGGACCGCCTGTGTTCTGCGGGGTTCCGGGTCGAGCCGATCCCGCAGAGCGAGTTCGACCACGGTGCTACCAGAGACCGTGGGATCGCCATGAGCACTGGGGACGTGATCGTATTGCTGGTGCAGGACGCGACCCTGCAGGGCACGGATTGGCTGCAGAAGATGGTGGCGCCATTTGAGGACTCCGATGTCGCCGGAGTTTGGTGCCGACAGATTCCGCGGCCGAAATGCCAGGCGGTGCTCGATCGCCGCATTCGTGGTTGGCCCGGCCGCGGCGAAGTCGTGAGCAAGCGTCAGCTTGAACAAGGCCAGAAGCTGTCGGACTTGAAGCCCTTCGATCAGTTGATGCACTCGGCATTCGACAACGTCGCATCGGCCGTGCGTCGCACGGTGTGGGAGCGCTTCCCGCTTGGGCCGCGGCGTTTCGGAGAGGACGTCTACTTCGGCAAGCGGGTCATTGAAGCTGGCTTGGCGATCGCCCACCAAGGCGAAGCTTGCGTCATCCATAGTCACGACCGTACGGCCTGGTCGGAGGGTAAGCGCACGTTCTGCGACCATCGCAACCTGCGTGGCTTGTTCGGTCTGGTTGGAATCCCGAATCGTGAGGCGCTGAAGGGCGCGCTGAAAGGCTCGACCGAAGAGCACGTCAGCTACGTGAAGAGCCTGAAATTGCCGCCAGAACTTGAGGGGCCGGCCTTGAAGTGGACCGAGGACTACTGCAAGTGGCAGTGCTGGGGGCAATACCTCGGCGCCAAGGCGGGGGCGAACCCGACTGGGCTGAAGGGTGTGTTCTTCCGCTGGCTCGGCAAGCGGCTCGAGCGCGGGATCGGCTGAGCTAGCTGGCGCCCAGCGAACTCCTTCCCTGGGCCTAGCTCTTGCCTTGGGACTGCGCCAATTGATGCATCAGGTGTTCTGCCTGTGCGACCAGATCGGTGCGTGCGGTCTGGCTCTGTGCCAACTGTTCCCGCAGTAGTTTGTTGTCCTTCGCGAGCTCGCCGACGCGCTGGCTGAGCGTCTCAAGACTGATTCGTAGGGCTTGCAGTTCGTTCGCGATAGGGTCTGAAGGTGGCGTCGACACGTGCCGCAGCATACCGTGCGAGCCGCACCGTTCGTATGGCCAAGGTCGTCGTCGTAGCCCCGTATGTCCCGTATCCCGCTCGTCATGGTGGGGCGATCCGTTCACGGGTATTGCTCGATGCGCTGCGTTTGGACCACGAGGTGCACCTAGCAGCGGCGGTCGCCAACGACGAGGATCGGGCGCACGCCAAGGCCCTCGAAGCCGATGCTGGCATTGTCGTGCACCCGCTGCCGGCACACGAGGCGCCACGCCCGAGCTTGTCGCGCAAGCTAGGCAACTGGCTGCTTGGAGGCTCGGAGTTGGTGCGGCGGCGTTGGCCCAAGCAGGCTGCTGCCGAGATGGCGCGCATCTTCGATCAGGTCGGATGCGATCTGGCTGTGGCCGACAGCACGTTTGCTCTGCCGGTAATCACGCGCTCCTGCAACTTGCTGTATTTGCACAACCTCGAGCACTCGATGTTCGATCGTCAGGGCGGCGAACAGCGCAGTTTCTCGGATCGACTGACGCGCCGCATGGAAGCGCGTGGGTTGCGTTCGTATGAGAAGCGTGCGATCGCGCGAGCGCCGTTGACGGTGACCGTTTCGGAGCACGACCGTTCGCTCGCGTTGCGGCTGGTGCCGAATGCGCGGGTTGAGCCCGTGCCGAACTCGGTCGACCTCGAGCGCCTGCCGTTGTTGCCTGCGCCGGCCCGCGGGATGGCACCGCGGTTGTTGTTTGTTGGTTCCCTCGACTACCCGCCCAACCTCGAGGCCGTCACCGAATTGGTCGAGCGTCACATGCCGGCGTTGCGCAAAGTGTTCCCGGAGCTAACCGTGCGCCTCGTCGGCAAAGACCCTCACGGCCATGGCGCGCGGTTCCGCGGCGCGCCAGGCGTCGAAGTCATTGGCCCGGTCGACGATGTCGCCGAGCACTACTGCGATACGCACGCGGTCTACCTGCCGATTCGCAGTGGCGGTGGCACTCGCATTAAGATCCTCGAAGCGTGGGCATTGGGCGTTCCGGTGTTGTCGACGGCCGTTGGTTGCGAAGGCTTGCCGGCCGATGATGGCGTGCACCTGCATCGCTTTGAAACGCCGGAACAAGGCTGCGCCAAGGTGCGCGCCGTGGTGGCGGATACGGCGGATGATTTGCGCCAGAACGGGCGGCAGTTGGTCGAACAGCAGTTCTCGCATGCAGCGGCGATTGCCCGATTGCGCGAACTCGCTAACGACTTGTTGGCGCGGTAGGGGGACTGACTTCGACCTGTTGGAGCAGTGAGCGGTCCGAGCGGCGGTAGTGTCGGCGCGAGCATGTGCGATGCCAGATGGCCTGCGGCAGTCGCGGAATCGTCGCGAGTATCGCCAGCACTCCATGCGCCATGGGCATGCCAAGCAGTCCAGCGTGTTTGCGGATGTTCCACATCAACATCGCGGCGTGCGTCAGCAACAGCAACGGGTCGGTGACGCTGCGCAAGAAG
>CALCZA010000038.1 GCA_937906475.1 uncultured bacterium | reverse complement strand
GTCTGCATCGAGTAGTTCGGCAGCATGCGACGCTCCATCAAGAGTTGAGTGTGCCCTGGCTTTGGTGAGAGCCGTGAAGACCTCAGCCATAGCTCTCAGCAAGCCACAATAGCAACAGGATTGGCATGGTGCCCAGGACGGCAAACACCATCACAACGAAGAATATCTCTCGAACTCGCCTGAGCTTGGGCGCTGGGCTTTGAGTCACTGATTCGCGCGCGGCGACACGCCAGACCCTTTCGCCAAACAAGAGCCATAGTGCTAGTGCGAGGCTCATCGCGGGCCCGATGACGGCGAAACCCCACTCGGACCATCCACCTGAAATGTGGAACACAATCTGGCCCAAGTAGACGATCATCAACATGGCGTAATAAGCCCCCACGATCTTGAGGCCGAGCCACAACCAATCGCCGCGCAGCATCGTCGAAACACGCGCAGACTGCGCGGCCGGCGCGGCTGGCACGACTGGTAGCCAGCGCGCAAAATCGACAAGGAGCAGGCACAACCCAGCGGCCAGCGGGACTGCCACACGAAGCAACTGCTCTCGGCCTGCTGTAGCACCTTCGCCGTAATCGAACCAAGACCACTTATCGAGCGACATCACCTCAACTGCGGTCACGACCAACCACAAGCCAGCTACCTTGAGCACCAACCACAGCCAATCTTCGCGTCTCATCAGTTTCAGTGTAGCCGTTACAGCCCTCACGGACCGACGGCAACAATCTGTTTGGCCAACGTCTCCGGTCGCTCACCTGTGGCCCAACGTGCCGTCAGCACCTGGGTCGAGTTGCGCAGGTTAGCACAGCCGGCCATAGCGGCTAAGGGCACGGGCTCGACAGCCTGCGTGGGCTGGTAGCTGGCGCACCGCTAACCCGAAAAGGCCAACCCGCGAGCTGCCTTCTTATAGTCAGGTGCTGCGTTCTTACTCGCGACTCGCCGCCATCTTTACCAGCATGTCGCCGAAGGCTTGGACGGTCATCGTGCCGAGGTCACCACCGGTGCGCGAGCGAATCGTAACGGTGCCGTTCTCATACTCTTGGTCCCCAACAACGGCGACCATCGGCACCTTCTCTTGCCAGAGGTGATTGCGAATCTTGCCACCAATGTTAGCGGCAGTGAGGTCGGCGTCGACACGCAAGTCGCGGGCCTTGAGTGTGCGACTCATCTCCTGCACGGCATCGGCGTGACGTTCGCCGACCGAGAGGATGACAGCTTGCACGGGAGCGAGCCAGACCGGGAAGGCGCCGCCGTGGTTCTCGACCAGGATGCCGAAGAATCGTTCGAGCGAACCTAGCAGAGCGCGGTGGATCATGACCGGACGCTCGCGCTCACCATTCTGCGCGATGTAGGTCATGTCGAAGCGCTCGGGCAGGTTGAAGTCGGCCTGGATGGTCGAGCACTGCCAGGTGCGGCCGAGGCTGTCCTTGATCTTGACATCAATCTTCGGGCCGTAGAAGGCACCGCCGCCTTCGTCCATCTCGTAGCCCAGGCCGACTGACTCGAGCGCCTTGCGCAGTGCTTTGGTCGCCCTCTCCCAACTCGCGTCTTCACCAACGCTCTTCTTCGGACGCGTCGAGAGCATCATCACGTACTCGTCGAAGCCGAATGCACGCAGCATGGCGACGACGAAATGTAGACAGCGCGTGATCTCTTCTTCGACCTGGTCTTCGCGCAGGAAGAGGTGGGCGTCATCTTGGGTAAATCCGCGCACGCGTAGCAGACCGTGGAGCGATCCTTGATTCTCGTAGCGGTAGACCGTGCCGAGTTCAGCCCAACGGAACGGCAGTTCGCGATAACTGCGGCGCTTCGACTTGTAGATCTGCACGTGGAACGGGCAGTTCATTGGCTTGAGCAAGTACTCAGCGCCATCGATCTCGATGCCGGCATACATCGACTCCTTGTAGAAGTCGAGATGGCCGGAGGTCTCCCACAGATCACTCTTCGCGATGTGCGGCGAGTAGACGATGTCGTAGCCACCCTTAAGGTGCTCGTTGCGCCAGAACTCTTCGATCTTGTGACGAACAAAGCCGCCCTTCGGGTGCCAGAGAATCAGGCCGGCGCCGAGGTCGCCCATCGTCGAGTACAAGTCGAGATCGATACCGAGGCGACGGTGGTCGCGCTTGGCCGCTTCTTCGAGGTTGCCGCGATGCTTCGCCATCGCTTTCTTGTCGCTGAACGCGTGGCCATAGACACGGGTCAGCATCTTGTTGTCGGCGTTGTCACCGAAGTACGCGCCGGCCAACGCTAGCACCGCGATGCCTTGTCCGATCTTGCCGGTAGACGCCACGTGCGGACCCTTACAGAGGTCGACGAAGTCTCCCGAGTGAAAGAACGTCAGGCTCTGGTCTTCTGGAATCTTACTGATGGTCGCGAGCTTGTAGTCCTCGTGATTCTCCTCCATCAACTTGATGGCGGCGGGACGATCGAGTTCCGACATCACGAACGGCACGTCACTCTTGATGATCTCGTGCATCAACTCTTCGAGTTTCGGCAGATCGTCGGTCGTGATCGGCTCGTCGCCAAAGTCGATGTCGTAGTAAAAGCCGTAACGCGGATCGTCGACTGGCGGGCCTTTCCAGAGCTTGGCCTTCGGACGCATGCGCTTGACAGCGTCGGCGAGCACGTGCGCGGCCGAGTGACGCAGGATCTCGAGACCATCCTTGGTGTCTCGGGTGTAGATCTTGATGTCCGCCGACGCAGCGATCGGCAGTTGCAAACTCTGAACGTCGCCATTGCACTCGATACCGACGGCGGCCTTGGCCAGGCCCTTGCCAATCGATTCAGCGACCTGAAGCCCTGTCGTACCGGCGTCGTATTCACGCACGGAGCCATCGGGGAGGGTGAGTTGGATCTGGTTCGCGGTGGACATAGCTTCGGGGCGCAACATTCTTGCGATCGATCCCGGGTGGCGCAACAGCTGTGCTGCCAGCGGCGAAGGATTGGTGTCGAAGGTTAGCTTTGGCTACAAGATATCCATGCGCAAGCTGCTTCCGGTCGCTTCCTGCCT
The DNA here is from genome assembly GCA_937906475.1 of uncultured bacterium. Lineage (GTDB taxonomy): Bacteria > Planctomycetota > UBA1135 > UBA1135 > UBA2386. The sequence continues at coordinate 2,791 of CALCZA010000038.1, read as the reverse complement.
GATCTTCGGTGCCTGCTGGGGCGCTCCCAGCAACACGACCAATTGGGTGGACACTCTCGACACGCATACGTTCGCCCTCCCGGGTCAGGTGCGCTCTAAGCATCTCGACCTCAACCTCAACCTCGATTTCGATCAGAAGGTGGCGACCGGGTCGGTCACCCACCACCTAGTGCGAACCGATCGGTCCGCACCGTTTATCGTCGACACCAGCGAGCTTTCGATTCTCGCGGTGACCGACCAGAACGGACAGGATCTGATTTGGGACCTGGCACCAGATGCCGGCGAGTGGCGCGGGCGACCACTGACCATTGAGCTCGGCGAAAACACCGACAAGGTCAAGATCCAATACCAAACGTCACCGCACGCCGAGGCGATGCAGTGGCTCTCGCCGGAGCAGACTAACGGCAAGAAGAAGCCGTTCTTGTTCACGCAAGGCCAGGCGATTCTGACCCGTAGCTGGATTCCGCTGCAAGACTCGCCAGCGGTGCGGGTCACGTGGAATGCGCGGGTCACGGCACCGGCAGGCATGACCACGGTCATGAGTGCCGACTATCGCAAGCGCAAGATGTCGCACACGATGTTTCAGATGACCCGGCCAGTGCCAAGCTATCTGATCGCGTTGGCGTGTGGCGAGTTGACCTCGCGGCCGATCAGTGGCCGCTGTGCGGTTTGGGCCGAGCCGGGCATAGTCGACAAGGCCGCGACGGAACTCGACGACCTCGAGCGCATGGTGCTAGCGTGCGAAGATCTGTTCGGCCCGTATCGCTGGGGTCGCTACGACGTACTCTTTTTGCCGCCGAGCTTCCCGTTCGGTGGCATGGAGAACCCGTGCATGACGTTCGCAACGCCGACGATCCTTGCTGGCGACAAGTCGCTAGTGTCCCTGATCGCGCACGAACTCGCCCACAGTTGGTCCGGCAACCTGGTGACCAACGCGACCTGGCGTGACTTCTGGCTCAACGAAGGCTTCACGGTCTACCTCGAGCAGCGCATCATGGAGCACGTCTACGGCAAGGACCGCGCGCTCATGGAAATCGCACTCGGCATGCAGGGCTTGCAGAAAGAACTGACGGAACTGCCTGAGGCGGACCAGGTGCTGCATATCGATCTAACCGATCGCAACCCCGACGACGGCATGACGGCCATCGCGTACGATAAGGGGGCGGCGTTCTTGCGCCGCCTCGAGCAGGTCTACGGCCGCAAGCGCATGGACAAGTTCTTGCGCGAGTGGTTCAACGAGCACGCGTTTCAGAGCCTGACGACGAGCACGTTCTTGGACTTTCTGGACAAGCGCCTGATCGCGAGCGACTCGGAATTGGCTAAGCAAATTGACGTGAAGGATTGGGTCACGGGCTTTGGTCTACCAAGCGACGCGCCGATCCCGGACAGCGAGCGATTCGCGGCGGTCGACGCGGCTGTGGCGGCGTTCTTGGGCGGCACAACTGCCGCCGAGCTTGGCACCGATGACTGGGTCACCCAGCAATGGTTGCGCTTCCTCAGCGGCGTCAAGAAGCCATCGCAGGAGCAAATGGCCGCGCTCGACAAGGCGTTCGGTTTGACGCGCAGCGGCAACAGCGAGGTGCTCAGCGCCTGGCTCGCGATCGCGACACGCAACAATTACGCGGCGGCCAACGCGCGTCTCGACCTGTTTTTGATGACGGTTGGCCGGCGAAAGTTCCTCGTACCGCTCTACCAAGCGCTACTCGAAGCAGACAACGGCAAGATTAGGGCGAACGCGATCTATAAGCGCGCGCGCATGCGTTACCACGCGGTCAGCCAGCGCACGCTAGACGCGATGTTGGGCCACAAGCCGGGTGAGTAGATCCGCTGGGCAGGCGGGGTGCTCATGCAGCCCACGCCTTACTAGCTAGATGCTAGCGGGCACGCTGCAACGACCAGCCAGGTGCGTGTCGCCAGCACTTCGGTGTAAGAAGGCGCCAAGCGGCGATACGACCGCTGATTGCTAGGTGCGCCAGGTGCGCAACATGATCGACTGCTGCGCGAGGCTGCGGGGTTCTGCTAGCTGCGCGAATCCAGCTTTCCGCGAGTTCGATGAAAAAGACGGCTCTACTCGCGATTCCAACCGTGCGAACCGATAGCTTCTCCACCGACTACTATGAGCGAATCAAAGATGCCGATCGATCCCAAGGAACTGGCCCCCGCTGCTGCGGGCGTTGTCATTGGGGTCGTCATTCTTATTGGGTTTGGCGTGCTCGCCACGATCCTGGGCTTGACGCTATTCGTCGACAGCGGCGACATCCCGTATCAGTAACTCCGCATTGGGTGGCGGCTAGAGCCAAGCGAAAGGGCTGACCCTAAACACCGGCGCGCATTAAGGGCTGATCCAGCACAGCCAGAACAACGCGGCCGAGCCCCTCGATTGACTTACCGGGTAAGGTTGCCAATCGCAGATTGGCTCGATGACGTTGCCCGGACCGGCTCGCAACAGGGCACGAGCATGCCATTATTCATCTGATGGAGCGTGTGCTGTGTGCAGGCCCATCATGAAGACACGACGCTCCACAGGCTGCAGGCGCCCGCATGCTGAGCAGGGCCTTTCTTGAGCAGGGCATTCTTGGGTTCGACGCGAACACACGCCTAAAAACGACTAGGCGCAAATCGTCTTCGCTCTACATCGCCCGAGGTGCTGACTCGCGTCACCAATCGCGCTAGCGCGCGATAACGACTACCACTCGTCGCCGCCGCCGCCGCCGCCTTCGTCGTAGCCGCCGCCGCCGCCGCCGCCGCCGCCGCGACGTCCGCCACGATCACCGCCGTAGCCACCGCCACC
>CALCZA010000037.1 GCA_937906475.1 uncultured bacterium | reverse complement strand
TCCGCACCGAGTTGACCGATCGCGAGCGCGAGATCTGCGCACGCATCGGGCCCGTACTGCGCGACAGGGGCGTGATCTTTGCCGGTATCGACGTGCTTGGTGACTACCTCACCGAGATCAACGTCACCAGCCCGACCGGGCTCCGCGAGATCGAACAACTCGACGGGATCGCACTCGAAGGCGCGGTGTTGGATGCCGTTATGGCACGCGTGTCATGAGCCCCAGTCCGGCAGTCCACTGGGGCCGCTAGGAGTCCGTTGGGCCCCACTCAGGCGGGCTCGATAGGCCGGTGTTCGGCGCCTTGCCTTTCATCCGATGCGCGACGAAATCGGCGACTGTCTTGTGCTGCAGGTAGGGGTTCGTGCTTCGTTGCTGCGTCAAGGCAGCGCTCGCGGTCGGGCCGTAGTCGTGTCCAGGATACATGACCGTGTCCCCCGGCAGTTTTTCGAGCAAGTTCTGCAAGGTGTGGTGCATCAGTTCTGGATCGCCTCCGACGAAGTCACAGCGGCCGCAGCCGTCGACGAAGAGGGTGTCGCCGGTCACGATGGCGTCGCGCAATCGATAGCTACATGAGCCTGGCGTGTGCCCTGGCGTGTGCATCATGGTCACGTCGACGTGTTTGCCGACCCGCAGCGTGTCTCCGGGTGAGGACGGCACCAGGTTCTCGCAGCGGTAGCCGGAGAACTCGATCTCCGGGCGCAGCATGTGCACGGGTACGTCTAAGGTCTCGAGCAACTTCTCGACGCGATTGACGTGATCAAAATGGCTGTGCGTGCACAGAATGTGCGTGATCTCCAGGTTGAGGCGCTGTGCCTCCTGCAAGATCGACGGCGCGTGCCATGCCGGGTCGACGACGGCACAAGTTTTGGTGGCCTCGTCGGCGAGCAAGTAAATGAAGTTGTCCCACGGCCCGAGCGGCAGGGTGTGAATCGTGAGTCCTTCGCTGGGCATTTCGTTGGGCATGCTGATCTCGTGAGGACTAGTCGAAGGTGATGACGGTTCGAATTGATTCGCCCGTATGCATCAGCGAGAAGGCGTCATTGATCTTCTCGAGCGGCATCTTGTGAGTGATCAGGTCGTCGATGTTGATCTTGCCGTCCATATACCAGTCGACAATTTTGGGAACGTCGGTGCGGCCTTTGGCGCCACCAAAGGCTGAACCCTTCCACACGCGGCCAGTGACCAATTGGAACGGTCGGGTCGAGATCTCCTCACCGGCTCCGGCGACGCCGATAATGATGCTCTCGCCCCAGCCCTTGTGGCAGCATTCCAAGGCTGCGCGCATCAACTCGACCTTGCCGATGCACTCGAAGGAGTAGTCGGCGCCGCCCTTGGTCAGGTCGACCAAATACGGCACGAGGTCGCCCTCGACTTCATTGGGGTTGACGAAGTGGGTCATGCCGAACTTCTCGGCGAGAGCCTTCTTGCTCGGGTTGATGTCGACGCCAACGATGATGTTGGCACCAGCGATGCGCGCGCCTTGGATGACGTTGAGGCCAATGCCGCCGAGGCCGAACACGACGACGTTGTCTCCAGGTTGGACTTTGGCAGTGTTGATTACCGCGCCGATGCCCGTCGTCACGCCACAACCGATGTAGCAGATCTTGTCGAAGGGCGCGTCCTGACGAACCTTGGCGACCGCGATCTCGGGCACGACCGTGTGGCGCGCGAAGGTCGACGTGCCCATGTAGTGAAAGAGGGGTTCGCCGCCGATCGAAAATCGGCTGGTGCCGTCAGGCATCATGCCCGCGCCTTGGGTTAGTCGAATGGACTGGCACAGGTTGGTCTTGCCACTGGTGCAGTAACTGCATTGACGACACTCCGGCACGTACAGCGGGATGACGTGATCACCCTTCTTGAGTGAGGTGACGCCGGGTCCAACGTCGACCACCACGCCGGCTCCTTCGTGGCCGAGGATCGCTGGAAAGAGACCTTCTGGATCAGCGCCCGAGAGGGTGTAGGCGTCGGTGTGGCACACGCCTGTCGCTTTGATTTCGATCAGGACTTCCCCCGCGCGCGGGCCGTCGAGGTCAACCTCTTCGATGCTCAGATCTTGACCTGCACTGTAAGCGATGGCGGCATGCGTCTTCATGGCGGCGATCCTAGCCTCCGGCTTGGGCGACGTTCCATCGTACAAACGCGATTTTCCAGAAGGCCAGCGCAGCGCGATCGTGGTCGGTTCTGAACCCGAGAACTGATCTGCGCGAGGCGATTGGCGAACCGTAGCAAGCGCTGTTCGGTATTAGCGCGGCGCTACGTCGAGAGTGGCTGCCCCCATGTGTTCAAGCAAGGGGCCTACAGTGAGGCGTAGACGTGCACGACGTCGGTGAGGCATGCCAAGGCGCGAGCGTGTAAGCCTTTGGCATACTTGGCCTCAAGAGCTGCCTCGCCGCGCCCGCGCCGCGCTCACTTAGCCGTTGGCGTCGCGGATCTTCTTGGCGGCCTCTTTTGAGTAGCTCACACCGGACTTATCAAGAAGCGCGTCCAGTTCTCCTGACATGGTCATTTCGCTGATGATGTCGCAACCGCCTACGAACTCGCCCTTGACGTAGAGTTGGGGAATCGTCGGCCAGTCGGAGTAGTTCTTGATGCCCTGCCGGATTTCCGGGTCGGCCAGCACGTCCACGTCTTGGAACTCCACACCGATGGTCGTGAGCACGCCGACGACATGGTTGGAGAACCCACATTGTGGCATCGCTTTCGTTCCCTTCATGAAGAGGACGACGTCGTTGGTGGTAACGGTGTCTTTGATCTGTTCTTCTGCACTCATAGTCGGAATCTCATCGGTCTGGCTGTTTCGCCGCAAAGGGCGCTGGGTTCCACTGGACGTGACGTTGACCATCATCGCAGGCCACGTTTAGTTCAAGGGGTAGCCCATTGAAGGGCATGTCGTCGTAGGCGTTCAGTCGGGTGCTTTTGTGGTCAACTGCAATGCGTGCAGTTCCCCGTGCGCGCCGTCCATTTTGCCCTTGAGCGAGGCATAAACCGCACGCTGTTGCTGCACCCGGTTCAGATTACGAAAACTCTCTTCCACGACCTCGGCGGAGAAGTGATTGCCGTCGCCCGCAAGGTCGTTGATGGTGATCTTCGCATCGGGAAACGTCTCGCGGATGAGCGCTTCGATATCATTAGCGAGCATAGGCATTTTGTGGGCTTCTCACTGGCATGGGGACGGGATGTAAGCCGCGTTGGGCAGGCGCGCAACTGTAACCAGATGTCAGAGGCCAAGCGCCGCAGCAAGGTTGTCGGAGTGTGATCCGCCATGCAAGACCCGTGCTGCCCGGAAACTGAGCCGCGCCTCGGTAACTAGAACTTCGCCGGCCGCTCGAATGCCGATGATATCGGCCAGTTCGTCCCCGAATCGCGTCGGCCGAGTTTGTGGATGCCATGCGCGACGATTGGTAAGTCGAACGATCACCCTAAAGGGCAGCGGCGCCGGTGGCCTACACTCGTCACGGTTCGGAGTCTGTGTAGGTCGTGGGCAGAGCCGGGTGGTCCGGACCGCAGCTTGAATTGCCAAATCCCTCACGGCTAAAATTAGGGCATCCCTTATGCGCACCACAATGCTTCTCATCACGGTGTCTTTCTTGCTGGGTAGCCTCAGCGGACAGACTCCTGTCAAAGCCGATTCATCCATTTCCATCAAGGTTCCATCTGCCGCCGCGAGTCGATTCGCAGAACTGAATGCTCTACATGCCAAGCGCATCAAAGCGACCGACAAAGAGGATGAGGCTGCGCTAACGAAGGCCACCGACACGCATGTCACAGAGCTGTCCTCGTTTCTGCGTATCCATGGCAACTCGACCGAAGGCAACCGGGTCCGTCTCAAGCTGGGCTTCATGGCAGCGCGTAACAGCGCCTACATCGAAGCTGCACGAATCGCACTAAATGGATTCGAGCCGTTAGCTAGCCAGGCAGGTGCAGGACTGATGGCAGCGCGTGCCGCAGACCGCCTGAAACTTACCGAAACGAAAGCTAAGATCGTCCGCAGCGTCTCCGATAACGCGAAGACCATCACAGCCAAGGTAGATCTCGTCATACAACTCAAGTTCGGCATGAAGGACGTCGACTGGGCCAGCCAACTCATGGCTGAGACTGAGGCGATGGCGAAGACCGACGAGCAAAAGGCGGAGTTGCTCATGGGGAAAGCCAACCTAGTTCGCGCGGAAGACTCCAAGAACGAAGCAGGCTACAAAGGCGCCCTCAGGAAGCTCGCGGCATCCTATCCAGCTACTGCGCACGGCAAATTGGCGAGCAACAAACTTGCCTCTGCAAAACTGTCTGTCGGCAGCATTCCAATCGCCTTTTCAGTCAAGGACATCGAGGGCCACGAAGTCAGCTTGAATGACTACAAGGGCAAGGTTCTGCTTATCGATTTCTGGGCGACTTGGTGCATCCCATGCATGGAACAGGTGCCTAGTATCTTGGCGGCCTACGATAAGTACGAAGGTCAAGGTTTCGAGGTTCTCGGGATCTCACTAGATCGCGATAGTCAGCGAGCAAGATTTGAAACCAAGATTGTCGAACACGGCATGCGGTGGCGGCATGTCTGCGATGGCATGCACTGGAAAACTAAAGTCGCACAGCAGTACGACGTATCAAGCATCCCCTTCACCATACTGATTGGTAGGGATGGGAAGATCGCCGGGCTCAACCTGCATGGGGAGCAATTAAATCACGCAATACAGGGTGCTCTGAATAGGGAGTAAGTAGCTCCAACAGATTCATCCTGGCATCGAACGAAATCAGGCAGGATCCATTCACGCAGCAGCGGTGATTACCGCCTGATCCCTCCCAGAGTCGGGGGAGCAACCAAGGCGATTGGGTCGATGGCCTTTGGCGTTGGCGGCAGCCTGGGGCTTCGAAGGGCTCTTTCTGTCGATCGGCATTCGCCGGTAACCAGCACACTCCAACTGACCTCAAGGCCGGGCCCCGCCGCCTGTGCCCGACTACCAGTCTCGCCGCAGCCTAGCAACGCCCGGTTTGTGCTTTCCGCCGGGCTGCACCGCTCGCTAGGATCGGTCCGTCCGAGCTGGTCAGAGTTCGGGCCCCTGCACCTGTGATCAATCGAATTGGCGGACAACCCTGCGGGGTCGGAGCGCACTTGCGACTCAGCAAGAGCCCCGGCCAGCCTGTAAGCAACCACTGCTGCGCGCCCGTATTCCCCCAGCAGCCGATCGCGCAGGACAGCATCCTCACCGCAGCAACTGAGAACAGAAGCCACTCATGACAATGCCCGGGCAGCAAGACTTGTTCGCCAACGAAGAGAGCGACGAAACGATGGCAGACTCTAACGAGAAGAAGAGCCCCGGGACCAAGAGCCCCGGGACCAAGAGTCCCGAGGCCAAGAGCCCCGAGGCCAAGGGTGCCAAAAAGCGCAGCGGCAAGTCGGTGGTCAACGCCGAAACGATGGCGAAGAAGCAGCGGGAGATCTCGGTCAGCGAGTTCTTCACGAAGAATCGCCACTTGCTCGGCTTCGACAGCCCCCGCAAAGCGCTATTGACCGCAGTCAAGGAAGCGGTTGACAACAGCCTCGACGCATGCGAAGAAGCGCGCATCCTGCCGGACCTCAAGGTCACCATCGAACGCATCGGTGACAACGAGAAGCAGTTCAAGATGATCGTCGAGGACAACGGTCCCGGCATCGTCAAGGCGCAGGTGCCGCACGTGTTTGGCCGCCTGCTCTACGGCAGCAAGTTCCACCGCTTGCGTCAGTCGCGTGGCCAACAAGGCATCGGCATCAGCGCTGCCGGCATGTATGGCCAACTGACCACCGGCGAACCGGTCAAGGTGCGCAGCAAGGCCGGCCGCCGCGCGATGCCGATGGAATACTCGATTCGCATCGATACATCGAAGAACCGCCCGGAGGCGACCGACAAGTCAATCGAGTGGGAAGATAAGAAGAGTGGCACTGAGGTCTCCATTTCGATGGAAGGCGAATACCGCCGCGGCCAACGCAGCATTCAAGAGTTCTTGAAGCTGATGGCTGTGTCCAACCCGCACGTCAACCTGACGCTCACTGAGCCGGACGGCACGGTTACCGAATACAGGCGCAACACGAGCGAACTGCCGAAGGAAGTCGAAGAGATCAAGCCGCACCCGCACGGCGTCGAACTCGGCATCTTGCTGAAGATGATCCAGGAGAGCGAGAACCGCACGGTTAGCGCGTTCTTGCAGCAGGATTTTTCGCGCGTCAGTCTGAGCGTCGCCAAGGAGATCTGCGACAAGGCCAAGGTCAATCCAGCGAGCAACCCGCGCCGACTTGACAACAAGACCATCCAGAAACTCAAGGACGCTATCGAGGCCACCAAGATCAAGGCGCCGCCGCTAACGTGCATTGCACCGATTGGTGAAGACTTGATCATCGCTGGCCTGAAAAAAGAGGTCGAAGCGGACTTCTTCATCGCGACTTCGCGCAAGCCGGTCGTCTACCGCGGCCGCCCTTTCGCTGTCGAAGTCGGTATCGCCTATGGCCGGCCCGGCGACACGCTGGAGATGACCGAGAGCGGTAAGATCATCGAGCGCTCGGTCAAGAAGAACGAAGAGTTGCTGATGGGTAACGCCGACGAACCGGTTCGGATGATCCGTTTTGCCAACCGTGTGCCGCTCGTGTTTCAGCAGTCGGCGTGCGCGATCACCAAGGCCGTGATCAACACCAACTGGAAGAACTACGGCTTGCAGCAACCGCGCGGCGCTCTGCCTATCGGGCCGATGGTCGTGTTCGTGCACATTGCGTCGGTCTGGGTTCCGTTCACGAGCGAGTCGAAGGAAGCCATCGCTGGCTACGACGAGATCATGGAAGAGCTCAAACGCGCGTTGATGGAGTGTGGTCGCAAGCTCGGCATCCACGTGCGCAAGGGCAAAAAACTCGCCAACGAGTTCAAGAAGCGCAATTACATCACGATGTACATTCCGACCGTGGTCGAGGCGCTGAAGGAGATCCTCGACCTCGACGAGAAGGAAGTCGATGTGACGGCCAACAACCTGACGGAATTACTCGAGCGCAGCCGCAAGCTCTAGGGCTTGCGCGGTTCCGACGGCCAGCGATAACCGCGCAGTTGTTGCCGTCCGACCCGGCCCAGTTGCTGAGCGCAGTGGCACATGATGCATGCATCCGCCGCCTAGGCCGTTCTCACGCTCGCCGCCCAATCCGTCGGCGTGGATCTGGCGGCGTGGCGGCGTGGGGGGGGCACGGCCTTGCCCCGCATGGTGAACTCCGGATGGGGCAATATTGACGGCTTTCGTGGAGCCCAAATCCCTACCAGTTCCATAGCGGCGACGCCAAAGTTCGTCCTCACTTGGCTGGCGTGAACTTGTCCCCTGACCAATAGCTAGGCCTCGGGCCTCTGACACCAGGGGCCTGCCGCTCCGGTGTTCCACCGCCAACAACTCGTCGATCACGACAGTTGCTCGATGCTCTTGCGATTTATCCTCGTTCGCCAATCGTGGCACGATCCGCGAACGTCTGGCTGCACTCTGCTCTGACTGAGCGTTTGGTAGACTCCTGTCGACGCAACTGTCGTCGCCCCCACCTCCTGGAACCTGAATTGACACCCGAATCCGGAATCAGAATTCCCTACGAGCGACTCCCTAGCGCCACTCTACGTTCGGTCATTGAGGAGTATGTCACCAGGGATGGTGCCGAGATGACGGATGCAACCGTCAAGATCGAGTCCGTGCTTCGCCTGCTAGACGAAGGCGAAGTCGAGGTGTGGTTTGACCCGGTGACGCAGACCTGCAACATCCTGCGGTGCTGAGGGCATACGATCCGGGATCCAGATGCAACCGAGCGCGTGCTGTGGGCGGTGCGGTCTGGCCGCGCGAACTTGCGAAGGCCAACGTGCATAGACCGGTCGACTTGATTTGGGTCGGGATTGCTGCGCCGGTGGTTTGGGCGGCAGATTTGATCAGCGCGAGTGCGAAACGCACTGCGCAAGATCGCGCGACGGTGCGCTGGGCACCGCCGCGCGCCAACCGTGCAAGTTGCACAGTTGGCGTCGGGAGGATCGACTAGTTGCCGACTACGCCGGCTCGCGCGTTCGAGAACGAGAAGCCTAGGGCGTTGGCGGTGGCGTCGAGGACTGCTGCCTGGTTGTAGAACTCTATGCAGGCTAACGCTGGGTTGGTTGGGACGTTGAACGTCCAGTTCGCGGTCGAACCGACGGCCACGACCGTTGCCAGGACGTCGGCGCTTTGGTGCAGGTTACAACCCGCAGCACCAACGATGCCGAGGTCAAGCGGCAGCGGCAGACCATTGAAGACGGTCTTGTTTGCGCCAAACATCATGAGGCCAATGCCAGGAGCCGGCATGTTGGTCACGTCAAGCGAGTAAACGCCGCCACTCACTGGCATGGACGCCGCGTCGAGGCCGGGGACCACGCCCGCTGTGCCTGCGCAGCCGATGCCATAGACGCCACTCGCGGCGTTCTGGGCGGTGCTGCAGACTTCGTAGTAGAACCCGCCGTTCCAGAGGCGCGGTTGGAACGCGCATGGGCCGAGAGTGCTCGTCGACCCGCAGCCAACACCATTCGGGTGAATGATCATGTCCGCGCCAACGTAAGGGGCTGCTGCCGGACCGTTGGTGTAGGCGACGTTCGTGGTGGTTCCACCGCCGATTTCATAGTAGACCGCAACGCCGTAGCTGCCGGCCGGCAGGAAGAAGGGCTGGCCCAGGCCAACACCACAGACGGCGGGAGCGGTAAAGGCCGCACCCACACCGGTGCCAACACCGCTGCCTGCTAGCGACCATGCGGCCGTGTTGCCTTCCTTGCCAACGTGCGTGCCGTCGGTGATGTAGATCTCACAGCCAAACGGACCCGAGAACGCGTATGGCATCGCGCCGATGCCACAGATGTTGATGCCTTCGGCGTTGGTGATTTCGATGTCGAAGTAGCAGCCGACGCCGTTGGCGCTGGCCGTGCCGTTACCGCCACTTTGTGCGCCGATGAAGGAGCTTGCTGCTGCGAACACCGGACCCGTAAGGGTGTTGGAGTTGCAGGCCAGCGTCGCCGTGAAGGCCACGTCCGGCAGGCTTAGGCAGGACGAAGCTGTCGCCGCGACGTAGACCGGGTTCTGGGTCGTGTCATCGATCACGCCGTCGTTATCGAAGTCCCACGCCCATGCGGTCGCGGGCGGCGTCGAGGTGTCAGTGAACTGCCAGATTTGCGGGGCAAGGACTCCGACCGTGAACGACGCTACGATTTGGTCGGTGTTGACGAAGCCAACGTTCGTGACGGAGTTACTGCCGTTGATCGTGTCCGTGACCGTCAGGGAGACGTCGTACGCGCCACATACCGTGTAGGTGTGACTCGGGTTCTGGAGGTTCGAATCGATGACGCCATCGTTCTCGAAGTCCCACTCGTAGAGTTGGATACCAGCCGGGTCATCCGTGAACGAGGCGTCCGCGAAGTCGACCGTGAGCGGCGTGGCGCCAGAAGTCGATGAGGTCGCCGAGATGCCGGCGAAGATGCCGCTGGGCGGATTGACCGTCACGATGCAGCGGCCGATGCTGCCGGCAATGCCGTTAAAGGAGGCTGCGCCGGTGTAGCCGGGGTCGCCAATGTCGTACTGCCAACCGGCGCGGTCGAGCGTGTGCGCGACGCCGAGGATCGTGGTCGCGAACGGAGCCGTTGAACCATAGGAGTTGTGGGCGGTGAAGTTGCCGGTCACTGCACCGGACCAGTGGCCGATGATCATTACGACGTCGCCCGTAGCGATTTGGACTGGCGGTGTGACGGGCATAACCGCTGCGGTACCACCAACGTTGTAGAACGCGAGGGCGCCGTTGACTTCAATCATGAAGCTGGCGGTGTCGGTAGGTTGGAAGGCGTCAATTGGCACCTCGAGTTGGTTGATAAAGAAGTCAGTCGCGGCGATGGTGGAGAATCCACGCGAGAATCCGTTGTAGACACTGCCGTGTGGCGGAATGGCTATCGTGGATTGAGCTAGCGACGAGGAGGCGATCGCAGCTAGCGCGGCGATCGAGCATGTTAGTTGCTTGAACATGTTTCTTTAGGGCTTACGGGAGAGGAAGAGACAAGTAGGAGCCCCGCGGCATGAGTCACGGAGCACGTGATATTCGTGCGCAACCAAGTTTGGATCGATCCCAAGTTGGCAGAACTGCACACGACTGTCCCGAAATCCTACCACGGAACCTCGATGTCAAGCCATGCGGCAGGCCTAGGCGCAGTTTGCTCATCAACTGTGTGGACGTGGGGGGGGGGGGCTCATTTTGGTGCAAAATTGTGCGTGGTCGGGCGATCGGGCGGTGTCGTCGGCATTGTTCTGCAGCGGAAATCAATCGCATCGACCGCCAACGCTCCCTGGGATGGGTGCTGTAGGTTTGCGGCTGATCGCATGACGTGAGCGTTGCAGATGCAGTCACGGCATCGTGGTCGCGCCCGGCCATGGACCTGATGTATTCGTGATTGTCGCGTGCAATTTTGTGACGATTCGTAGGCGCGATTCACCAGTTGAACAGCGACGAGTTGGTCGCCGTGCTGATCGTGAGCGACGGCGAATACCAAGCTCTCAGGGTAAATGAGAGCGGCCGCCAGCAACCCATCAGGTCACTGGCG
>CALCZA010000036.1 GCA_937906475.1 uncultured bacterium | reverse complement strand
TCACGTCAAGCCGACGTTGACGAGACGATCTGACAACGGCATCGTGGCGACGCGGCGGTCGAGGATGACGCGCTCAAGCAAATCGCCAAAGTCGAGTAGCCTATGCCGACCTTCAAGTCACCTTACCCCTGTCCATAGACTGCCAGATCTTACCTTTGCGCATCTGCCTACTGACCACACAAGATCTCGACGCACTGTCGGCCGCTGACACTGATGATGATTGGCCGTGTGATCCGCGCCCATTCCTCCCCAACGATGAATGGCATGTGGCGATCCTCTCGGGCAAGCAGAATGCAATTGCGCAAACAGAGCGATTGATCGAAGCAGGCTATGACCTCTTCTTCAATCTCTGTGATGGCGCTGCGGATCAAGACATCCCCGGGATCGAGGTCATTGAGACCTTAGAGCGCCACGGGGTTCCATTTACTGGCGCAGTCTCAGAGTGCTATGAGCCGACTCGCACCGAGATGAAGGATGCTTGTCATCAGTTAGGGATCGCAACTCCGGCCTACGTCGTAGCGAAGAACGAACAGGACGTCGAACGCGCAGCGCAGACGTTGCGCTTTCCGCTCTTCGTCAAGCACTACAGCAGCTACGCGAGCGTCGACCTCAGCCGACGCTCGCGCGTCCAAACGCCAGCAGGCCTACGGCAGCAGGCGCGCAAGATCATGTCGCGACACGGAGCGGCGTTGATCGAGGAATACATCGCAGGCATCGAGTGCACGGTCTTGGTAGCGGAGAACCCCGAGGACCGTGAACGGCCGATCGCTTATACGCCAGTCCAATACAGCTTCCCGGCGGGAGAGGACTTCAAGCACGCTCGCCTAAAGTGGGTCGAGTTTGACGGGCTCACCTCCTTCCCGGTCGCAGACCCAGCACTAGCGGCGCGCTTGAGAGAGCAATGCGGCCGCTTCTTCGTCGCGCTCAAGGCAGCAAGCTTTGCCCGCTGCGACCTGCGCGTCGACAGCGAAGGCACGCCTTACATGTTGGAGATCAATCCCAACTGCGGTGTCTTCTACCCACCGACAGCGCCAGGCAGCGCCGACATCTGCCTCGCTCTCGACCCTGCTGGGCACGCTGGGTTCGCCAAGCAACTGGTCGCCGCCGCCTTCGGACGACACCGCAAGCGATCGGCGCGGATTGATTAGCGACCAATGCACTCTAGAGACAGGGGACTGAGTCGCTCAGGCTAATTCCGGCCCAGAACTTTGCAGCGCCAGACCGGACGCACGCAGCGAGCTTCGATGGAGCGCTGGCTTGCTGCCGTCGCACTTCCAGGGAGTCGAGTTCCGCAGCAACGGCGATCCAGTGCTCGCCATGCAGAACCGCGCTGGGGTCTCGCGCCAGCAGCAGTGCGCGGCTAACGAAGCGATCACGCAGCCAAACCAACTGCACTTCCAAGCCGTTGGCGATTCAGAGGTCGCGACCCGTATCGCCAGTTCGAGACGGCCTTTCGCTTGCGGTAGTCAGTGCCCGAACTGTCGGGTTTGTGCGACCAACCTCGCGACGTGACTCCACCGCGACCACGCACTGGCGCACGCCCACTCCATCACGCCCCAATCCACCGGTGATTGCCATCATCTCACTAGGCATATGGCGACCAACAGTCTTAGCCTAGCGAACTCGGCGCCACTGCGGCGGAACCTGTCCCACCTCCCCAATCCAAATTGACATGAACTCACTGACCAGACGGAGCCTCACGCTCATCTCATTAGCGACTGTGCTCGCCCCACAGTTATCTGCGCAACGCACCTATGACCAAGAAAAGATGGCGGCGAGTTACGCCGACATGCAGACCCACGAATGGTTCACGGGTGGTGGCTGGATTACGGACTTCGCCTTGGCCAAAGAGCAATCGAAGAAGACTGGCAAGCCGATCTTTGCTTACTTCACACGCACCTACGCTCCTTGAGGCCCGTGCAAAAGCCTGGAGGACCGTGTGTTCTCCAGCAAAGGATTCCAATCATGGGGCAAAGACAACGCGATCCTGTTCGCGGCCGTCATGACCAAGATTGAAGGGCGCAAGGACGATGAGTTGTTACGGACCTATGAGTTCCGTGGCTTCCCGTCGATGGCCATCCTCGACGCGGATGCAAACGCCATCACAAAGACCGTTCCTCGCGACCTATTCTCGATTCGCAACATCGTTGCGGCATCGACGGAATACGTAAAGCTCGCGGCCGATGCCGATGCCGGCAAGAAGGTTGATTCAGCAGCTTGGTATCTTGCGCAACTAGGAATTGGCAAGCTGACTGCACAAGAAGCCAAGGACCAATTCAAGGGCGCCGGACTAACCGGCGAAGCAAAGAGCAAGGCCGAGGGGATCCTGTTCGTCCTCGAGATGACGGAACTTTCCAAATCAGTACGCGGACGCGACACCTCAGCGGAAGATAAGACTGCCGCCTGCGTTGCAGTGTATGACGCATTCAAAGCCGGCAAACGCCTGCCGGCGGGTGCCTCATGCGAAACATGGGTCGATGACATGTTGATCGACGCAGCCAAGAGCAACGGCGACAAAGAGGCCTTTGCGCACTCCTACGAGCGCGTCAAGGCACGCCATCTGAAGCGCATCGACGAGATGAAGGTCTTCTTGGCCCGATATCAGGCCGAAGCCGAAGACAACAAGGATGACGAAGAGAAGCGCAACCGAGCTCAAACCACCGTGGGGCGCATCGAGACGATCATCGAAGGCACGAAGGGCACGCTGGACAGACTTGAGGCATTGGCTAAGAAGCTCAAGTCCTGAGTTAACCGCGCCAAGGAACTGCCGTGGGGCGTGCTCGCT
>CALCZA010000035.1 GCA_937906475.1 uncultured bacterium | reverse complement strand
GATCCAGGATGGCTGCAACGCGCGGAACACGACGTAGTCCGCGGAGCTAGCAGTGCTACCTGTCGAATAGCGATAGCGGACCAGCTGCTCTGCGGGACCAACGGTGGTCATAGACTCGTTGTTGTTGTTGGCCTCCTTCGTGGAAACCGTCGTCATGGTCTGATCGTCAATGATCTGGGTGACCGCAGGGTCCTCGAGGGTGCGCGTCTGCACACCCCAGGTGAGCGTCATGGAGGTCCCATTCACTGCAATGAGCTCGACCGCGAAAGTCGCGTAATCACCGCGCACAGGCATCCACGGTGTGTAGGCCCAGGTATTGGCATCGGAAGTGCCTGCCCAGCCCTTAAAAAGCAACTCGCCTTGAACTTGATTCGTCATGGGTAATCCTAGTTTGGTGCCCACAGGGGCTGGATGAACTGAAAATGGAGACGTTTGATCCCCTTAGTGGGATTAACCCTGTAACGCACAAGGTCTTGAGCCTCACTGACCGGGAATTTGTAAATCCCGGCACTGGCGTCTCCGGCAATGTCTAATGAGCCAATCTCAGACTCTCCGGAGTCCGCCTCATCAGACTTCTTCGTCATCAACT
Source organism: uncultured bacterium (assembly GCA_937906475.1). Classification (GTDB taxonomy): domain Bacteria; phylum Planctomycetota; class UBA1135; order UBA1135; family UBA2386. Next base: position 1,191 of record CALCZA010000035.1, on the reverse strand, counting down.
GAACGGTCACCGACTCCGATTTGTCATCAATATCAAACAATTCGATAGCAGCGACTCCAGAGCTTCCCGATGAGGGCATCCAGAACCCCAAAAAGATCGAACCCCCAAGCACGGTCTCGCCAAGAATCATCGAGTCCATGACAACTCCTAGTTGGGTTCCCAGATAGGTGCCAATGCACGGAAGTGAATCCACTGCAAAGCGCTATCGTCGTAAGCCTCGTATTTGTAGCGCACAAGCTCCAAACACCCACCTGTCACGTCCTGCACCTTCAGCGCGGTGAACCTAGCGGTGACCGACATGTTCGCGTTAAAGCTAACGAGGTCTGTCACACTGCCAGAAGCATCAGAGTCTTCGTTGTTCTTCGTCTGCACAGTGCAACGGAGGTGACTATTACTGGTGTCTGATGCGCGGATAACCTCAATCACCGCTTGGAACACGTTGCCTTGCCGAGGCATCCACGGCGAGTAGTAGAATGCACCGGATCCTTGAGTTGCGTTCGGCGCGAGAACGGTTTGCCCTATCAGCATGTTGCTTTCCTTGGTCTGCCGCCACAATGCGGCCACCTACCCAAACGCTGAACTGGCCGAAAACGGAAGTTGGAAGTCATTTTTTCCAGTGAGGAGATGTAGCCGAAGTCGTTTCCTAGAGTCTCGGACTGCTCGCGGAGAGATCTTCCTAACGACAGCAATCTCGGCGACACTAGCCCCATCACTCAGCATGGCAAACGTCACCTGGTCTCCTTCAGAAGCACGCAATGCCAAGCTAGCAGCAACATTGCCCTCGTCACCCGCATCCGATTCTCGGAAACTACCACCACATAGGCGCCAATCCAGATCAACCGGATCAATAGGCTTCGAGACTGTCGGCCTTCGCCGAAAGGAGATCAATCGATGCCTGGCAGCCAACAGGACCCAAGGCCGCAATTCAGCCCACTGGGGTAAGGAATGTCCAAACCTAAGCAGGGCAAGACGCATGCACTCAGCAGCCAAATCCTCAGCATCATGCAGGCTCCTAAGCCGCTTACGGAGCCACTGCAGAACCTGCGTCCATACACGCCTCCACAGGAGATCCTGTGACTCTTGGCCACCTGGGTTCCCACGCTCAGACGACACGCGAAACTTCGGCCGATTCGGGGATGACCTTCCCCCGGTTTGGTGGACACCACCCGAACGGGCACACTGGTGCCCAAG
>CALCZA010000034.1 GCA_937906475.1 uncultured bacterium | reverse complement strand
ACTGCTGGCAGGGCCCGCCGCTGGTTCTTGCGGCTCACGCGGCATCACGATCTCTTCGCCGCCAAGCGGCACACCGTCATCTAGCTTCCACGCACCAAGTGTGCGAGTGACAGGATGAAGCTGGAGGAATTGGAAGTCACTCCAAACCTGCGTCCACGTCTCTTCATCGAGGAAGTCGTCAATGACGCGGAAATTGGGGTGGTCGAAGGTCGCGGCCATGACCACCACCGTACTAGCGTTGTGGCACGTTCGGCAAGCACGCAAAGCATGCATCTGGTGCTCGCCGTCAGATGCCGCAACTGGCCAAGGCCGCCCTAGTGAACGGGAATCCAGTATTGCCCGTCAGATCCTAACGTGTCGACCGCGAGTTGCTGTGTGTTGATGTTGCTCTCGGCTACGCCGACCAGGCCCGCGCCGGCCGGCGGAATGATTGCCGAACCCGAGTAGCTCGTATTCATCTGCTGCAACACCTGACCCTGCTGGTTCACGAAGAACGCGCGTCGGCCAGTATTACCCGCGGTAACAGGCCAAGCGACACAGGTCCAGTAACGGTGGGCCTGCACAGGATCAATCACACCATAGTTGCCAACCATACCAGCGACACCAACGCCGCTAGCAGCGGGCAGGTAGAGGCAGAAGTGGAATCCGTGGTGCGTCGCCCAACCGAGCACATCGACTTCCGCGACGCCGGCCGACAACAGGTTGCGGGTAAGCCTAATGCTCGAGCCGCGTAGTTCGTCCAAAGCGGCAAGTTCGCCGAAGGTGCCAAACTCGAAACCACTATCGCCGTTGACGTCAAGTTCGCCGGCGCTATGGAATTGGAACTGCGCCGTCGAGATGGCCCGCATTGTTGCAATAACGGCTGCCTCGTTGGCGGCAAGACGACTGCTCAGCAAGTTCGGAACAGCAACACCCGCGAGCACGCCCAAGACGGCCATCACGATCAGTATCTCGAGAAGCGTGAAGCCGGACTGCTGATGGTTAGTTGGTGTTCGCATGCTCAGACCGCGCGCTGGGTTGCACCTATCTGGTTTATCGGCTGCTCACCGTCGCAATTCACAACACGCGCTCTGTCATGCCATTGCCATGGGTAGACCAACGCCAAGATCTTGCTATAGCTGCGGACGATCCCAGCCGTCCACAATTAGTCGTTGGTCGTCAACACATCCAAACTCCTCAGCGCCGATCTCTCGTTGCTGAGACCCCGATGGCTCGCCAGCCAAAGTAAGCCTGAGCAGCCTAGAACTAGGCAACTACCGGGCGAGCAAACCACCCAGTTGACTGGTGAACACTTAGCCGCGCTCCGGCTTGATTGCGGCCGCCGACTTCTCTTCCAGCAGCTTCGCTTTGCGGCTCGCCAGCAACTCGCGCCAAGTAGCGGCGCGGTCAGTTTCCGACAACTCGTCAGCGAACTTGATCATCACCGTTAACACGTCCTCATGGGCCGTGTAGCCGAGAGCCTTATTACCGGCCGCGAACGCAATCGAGACGCCATCCCGCTGGTACAACTCGGTCAGTACGCGGGCGTGGTCTTCGACCGCCAAGCGGCGTTGCGCGAGCATCTTCTTCTCTAAGATCCACGCGCCCTCGCTGTCGCCAGCGGCGCGACGAACATACGCGAGTTGTTGCTCAGCCAAGGTGTCATCGGCCGCCAACACCACCAACTGCTCCGCACACGTAGCTGCCAAACCTTGGAAGCCGGCTTCGCCAGCCTTGACGCCCAGCAATCCAAGCATCTCGACCGACGCAACCAGCTTGCCTTCTTGATGCCACTGCAGCGCTTGCTCCGTGATCATCTTAAGCCACTGATTCTGATCCGGCGACTCGACAGCCAAGAGCTCTTCGATCTGCTGCTTAACGTCATCACGTGCGTTGCGAGACGGCGTGCGGCCGTAAGCGTCGGCGATCGGGAAGCACAGCAAGTGGCGCAACTCGGCCATGGCCTCGTCGGTCTTGCCGGCTCGCAGCAGCGTCTTGCAGAATGCACCCGACAACGGCACCGCCTTCTGTTGGTAGCTGTAAGAACTCATGCGTGCGATCCGCAGCTTGCACACCTTCTGGTGCAACTCGAGCACGCGCGCTTGCAGTTCTTCTTCGGATAGCAGCGTCGCCCACGATGCCAATGCCGCAAGCACCATCTCCGCGTCGTCATTGACAGCCAACTTGTCGTCGACCATCGCAATAGCCGTCGCGCGGCCAAGATCACCCCCGAGACGTTCTTGCACCGACTTAATGACGTCGGCAGGCTTCTCTCGCTTGCCACGCATCAGATACAATGGTCGGCCGCCACTCGCCGCAAGCACCGCCAAGCGATACAGGTGGGCCGCCGGTTCGGACCGGTTCATGCGAACCAGTTCATCCGCGATGCTGCGCATGCGAGCTTCGTCCGGCACCTCACGCCGCAGCAGCAACGCCGCCACGATGCGTTCACGCAGTTCGTCGGGCAACTCGTCGGTTGCCAACGACACCAGCAACGAAACAGATTCTGCAGTACCACCGGAGCCAGCCGCCAAGTTCTCTAGATGCTGTTCACATGCGGCTGCAGGATCGCTCGCCTTAGGCAGCACTTGCAGCAAGGCACCAAGCAAACTCTGAGAGCCAAGCTGGCCAGCGTCTTCGAGCAACCGCACCATGCGCAGTGCTTCGCCAGCGACGAAGCCCTTGCCTTGCACAGCCTCAAGGCTGGCCGGCGTGAGCGAGACATTGGCGCGCGGGAACAGAGGCGAATAGATCACGCGACCGTTGTCTTGGCCGCGCCACTTGCGACGGAAACTAATACGACCAGCGTCGCCTTCCTTCAGCTTTGCCAAGTCTGCAGTTGCCTGCGACGACCGCACCGGTTTGCTGCTGACACTCAGCGCACGCGCAAACATCACAGCGATCGGAGCCCCACCCGATAGTGGTTGCTTGGCACCATCAGACTCAGCCTCGTCGCGACGCAGTTTCTCGGCCGCCTCTAGATTGCCAAGACGACTGTGCATGGCAGCCAAGCGCAACGGCCACCGCTTGGTGCTCTGCTTGTCGACGTCGATCAAACGCTGCAAGGTCTCGCTTGCCTCCACCAACCGACCACGCTTTTGCTCGAACTTGAAGAGGCGTTCCAGCAGGTCCACGTCAGTCTTCGCCTTGCCGGTCGCGGTGGCATCTGCAACAAACTGGCTAGAGCCAGGCATCTCGGTCCGCAGCAACCACTGCATGAACAGCAGGGCCTCATGCCGTCGCGACTTCTTGAGCTTGGCTTCAACAATCTCGGTCGTGACATCGCGCAAGCCAAGCGCTGCTATCTGGCCTATTGCCCGCTCAACCTGTCCCCTATCAAATGCCTTCGGCCGATTCGGGATCAAGCCCGCGAGGTCATCGCGCACCAGCATTTCAGGAATGCCTTGCTCGAGCATCAACTTGGCACGCTCGAGGTCACCATCGACGGCGACCAACTGCAGTAGCCGCAACCATTCGCGATGGCTACCGCCAAGCTTGATGGCAACCTCAAGACGCGCACGCTTCAACCTGACGCTGCCAGTCGACGAGTAACTAAAGCCAGCATTGCGACGTTGCCGCTTGTCCGTCGCCGCAAACTCGCGCTCGAACACTGCCTTGAACCACTCGATGTAGCTGTCAGATAGCGGCTCTTCGATAAAGTCCGCACCTTGGGCGAGCACGTTCAATCGCTGACTAGCCGGGGCTGCAGTGTAGAGTTCACGTAGCAACGCCGAGCGACGCTCAGGCGGCAAGAAGAACATGAGCCCCATGCTGCGCAAGCCGAATTGCTCTTGCGCGCTATTGGCGACTTCGCTGCGCAACATCTGCTCGACAACTTCCGCATCGAGCAGCATGTCGGACTGGCCTTCGAGCTCAAACTGGATCGCCACCAGCGCCTTCGGGCCCTTCGCGGCGGTGCGTTGCAGACGATACTGGCGCAAGCGGTCCTTCAGCTCCGGGTTTAAACGCGAAGCGAGATTGATCACCGCTGCCGCGTTGTTGCGACCCAACTGGATCTGTTCGCGCCGACTCAAAGTCGCCGAGATGCGGACCCCAGCTCGCGCGATGCGTTCGCCAGCATCGACGGCCCCGACCACTGCACACGCCCCAAGCAAGACCGGAACGCTGCCCAGGTTAGCTGCATTGAACGCGGCGGCATCGACGTTGTCCAACATCGCACGCAGCTTGGCAGGATCTTCAACCAACAACGGTACCACACGCGCAGCAGCGATGGCCGGCGGCACCGGCCCGTCAAGATCAGCACTGCTAGCCAACCACGCGAAGTCCGGATCGTTACGGAACTCGGACGCCTCGGTCAGACGGCCAGCCGACACATAAAATCCACGTGCAGCGCGATGGCCAATGCTGGCTTTAGCGAGCGCCCGATCGGTCGGGAATCGCTGCAGCAGCTTCTGGTCAATCGCATCGGCAATAGGCAGTTGGCGGTAGCACAAGCACAGGCGACGTAAGATATCGGCACGCGTGGCCAACCGCGGGAACTGGTCAATGGACGTCGCTCCTTCATCCACACCACCACCAGCAGTCACCTGCTGCAAGTCTTGTTCGACTTGCTTTTGCATGGCCTGCAAGTAGCCGACAGCGTGCTCTTCGGACATCGTCACCAACAAGCCCTCAAGCAGCTTCGGCAGCGCCGTCGTGATTGCATCGACACTGCGCTGGCGGCCAAGGAACGAGTTGATGTCGTCCGGATCAGGTTCTTCTTCGACCGCCACATGCACGCGAGGCGCCGTTTGCCGCAATGCTGCTGCCAGCCCTTGCTCGTAGACCGAACGTGCTGCCTCGTCACGACCCGCCAGTTCTTCGAGTCGGCCAATCTTGACCAACAGGCCGACATCGTTGGCATCGACTGACAACAGTCGGCGATAGAACTGCAGGGCACCATCGTAGCGTTCGGCCTGCTCCAGCACGGCCGCAGCTTGGCGATGGAATTCGCCGCGATCCAACAACTCGGCAGCGCGTGAGAACGTGCGCATCGCGTCCGGCACGGCCTTGACGTGCAGGAAGATCGCAGCCAGATCCATGTAGACCTGCGGCGGCACTATTTCGCCTTGGCCGAGCAAGCGTCGGCCAATCATGACGTACGGTGCGGCATCCCACTCGGGGCTGATCTGCTGGCGGCGACTGCCGCCGAACATGACGCGCGCGTTCTTGTCCAGCGAACGCACCTTGCCGAGGATCTCGCGCAACAACGCCGTACGACGTTCACCAGCAACCGGAATGCCGGCCGTCAGCGTGCGGATCGACATCGGCATGTCGTTCATCTCTTCGGCCAGGTCGGCCGCAAGCCGGTGCAGATAGAAACGGTGCGAGCGTTCCGCCAGTCGCTCCAGCGTGACCCGCATTGCCCAGTCGACAACCGACTTCGGAACTTGCGTATCGTCTTGCGAACGCAGGTTCAGAATGCCATCAATCGCGATCGTAAACAGGTCATCGCGTTTGGCGGTGCTGGCGAGGTATTGGAAGCGTCGGGCCGCTTCTATTTCGCGCCCGGTTTCCCGCATCAGGTTGGCGACCAGAAGGTGTGTATCGATGCGATCAGGGAAGCGACCAAGCCCCTTCACGTAGCTCTTCAGTGCCGGCTCCATGAGCCCGGCCAACTGATAGATACCGGCTTCGAACTCATCGGCGATGCCACTGTCATCTTCGGCAGCGCGCAGCGCCGGCAACTGTTCAATCGCCTGGGCGCGACGACCACGCTCGAGCCGACTCAACGTCAACTCACGCATGTGATCGAGCCGATTCTCGGTGTCGCGCTCAATCAGTTGCTGAATCAGGCGCTCGTATTCCAGGTAGTCCTGACAGGCGAGATAGATCGTTGCCTTGCGGCGGATGATGTCTAGATCCGCAGCATCCGAATTGCGCAGCGCCTGCTCCGTAATCTCGGTCGCTGCTGCCGAATCCCCCACTTTGACGTAGAGTCGCACCAGTAATTCGACATCGGTGGCATCGGCTGTGCCGGCATCGAGTTTGTCTTCTAGTTCGATCGCGATCTTCGCCAGCACACCGAGGCGCGCCGCGACCGTCATCATGCGATCTTCGACGTAGCGACCGCGCGGCGTGCTGCGCACCTTGGACCACAACGAGCGCCAGACCGTCAACGCGTCGCGCTCACGATCGACCTTGGACAGAAGCAGCGCGTACTTCATATCGAGGTCGGTGCCGAGGAACCCGCCGTACGCTTTGCGCATGCGGTCGAGAACCTGCACCGCTCGGTCGAGACGGTCCATGCGCTCATAGATGCCGGCGACCTCAGCAAGCACGGCGTCCTTGCCACCTGCCTTGCCTTCGATCTCCACCAACATCGAGCTCGCTTCATCGAAGCGACCACGATCGACATGCAGTTTGACGATGAACAGTTGCGCCGTTTCGCGCAAGTCCTCGGACGCAGCCGCAATGCCAGCAGCACGTAGGGCAAGGTCATCCAAGCCGAGGTCCATCAGCGAGTAGGCGGCCTCAAGCTGGCGGTTGGAGCTAACGTCACCCTTGCCAAAGTCGGCCCACGCAGCCTTGGCCTGCGCACGATCTCCGCTCTCAAGGAAGTAGCGGCTCAAACCACTGCGCCATTCCAAGTTGTCTGGTTCAGCGACCATCAGCTCACGGAACTGCGCGATCAAAACATCTTCGCGACCGGTCTCGCGGCAAATCTCCAGCAACTGACGACGCAAAGCTGGAGTCCACCCTCCCTTGCCGGCCTGATCGCCACTGCTGCCCTGGCGGAACAAGCGCAACGCGTCATCGACGCGGCCTTCATCGCGTAAAAGGTCAATCCAGACCTGACGAGTATCATCCTTCAGCTCGGGGCTCGCTTCGAGGCGCTTCAATAGTGCGTCGATCGCATCGCCGGCGCGATACGCGGAGACCACCACAGTCAGCGCGTAACGACGATCGCGCTTCATCTTGGCGACCTGCACAGCCTCCCAGCCCGACTCTTGGGCCTTCTCATAGTCCTCGGCGGCCAAGGCCCATTCCGCGATCCGCACCAACTGACGGAAGCGCTCGGTACCTTCGCCCTGCACGTCGTAGAGTTCGAGGGCGGCTGCCGGTTCGTTGCGGAGCGCCAGAATGATCGCGGCCTGATTGCGATGCTCGCGGTCGAGTTCGGGGCTCTGCGCAAAGGCCTTGAGTTGCGCAATCGAATCGCTGCCGACCAACGCACGACGGAACAAAATGCGGCGACGCAACGCCGGCTCGAGCTGCTTCTTCAGCAGTTCGTCATAAGCGCGCGCCGCGTCATCACCGCGGCTCAAGGTGTCGAGCAACTCGGCGCGCAACAACAAATCGCCATCACGACGCTGCCCCAATGCAATGCCATCGAGCACGCGCAGAGCCTTCCGCGGTTGGCCTTGATAGCGAAGGATGCCGCACAATAAGCGCGAGGCGCCCGGCTCTTTCTTGCTCGCGATGCGCACCTCCATCAAGCCGACCAACAACCGAACTTCGCCGTGCGCCGCGGCCGCGGCTTGCCACAACGCGTCGGCTTGCGACTCAGGATGATCCGTAGCCAACGCATTCTCGACCAGCGCGACGACGCTTGGGTGCAAGACTTCCGCGTCCTGGTTCGCCCCTGCTTGGGACGCCAGCGGCTGCAACAACCACAACAAAGCGCACAAAGCGCTAATGCGAACGACCATCAAGCGAGCCTCCGTGGGACATCCGCACGACGGCGATGCCACACATCCACAACATAGGTAAGCAAAGCGAGCAGCACGAACCACGGCCACACGGGCCACACGTGCAACGGGGCACCGGTGCGTGCGACGGCCAGCGTCGGAATCGCAGCGCCCACAGGAACGAATGCGCCACCCGTCGCCACCGCAATGACCGCGTTAGGCAACGCAGCACGGGGATCGACCTGGGTCTCCGGCGCACGCGCCGACAGCGGATCCGAACAGACACGGTGCCGCCAACCATCACTGGTCGACGCCACAAGTTTGACGGTGTCGTCGATGGACGCGGTGCGCACGCCATGGAAGACGCCGGGAGCGACTTCGCGCATCGGAATCTGCACGCCATTGTCACCAGCCAACTGCATGGTTGGCACGGCCGATGAACGAACTTCGCGCCGCGCTTCGACGTAGAGACTCGTCGCATCGCGGCGAACGGTGACAGCGAACGGCGGTTGCGCCGAACGCGAGGTGCGGCTCAAGACGCGACCAAGCATCGGGCCATAGCCAGGCCACTCGCTCCACTTGCGCGTGCCCGGGCCAACCGGCTCCGTGCTCAGCGAAGTGACGCGGCCGAGGCCATACTGCCACGAAGCCATGACCGGGCGAGCACTGCCAGCAACCGACAGCAACAAGTCCGCACCTGGGCGCAGCGAGGTTTCGACCAATGTCTGCACTGGCGGGATCGCATCCGAATCGACGTCGCCCCACCAACCACGGCCACCGCGAGCTTCGATCTCAAAGTTGCCAGGGCGGTATGGCGGCAACATCGAGGTGCTCGGTTTCTTGAGCAGCAATTCCGGCAAGTTAAAGCGATCGGGCGAGTGGTAGTAACGACCACCACCCCAGTCGGCGATTTCGACCAGGAACTCGCTGTGGCGACCCGGCCCAACCAACACTGTCGACACCGCAATGCCATCGTCCGACATCTTGCGCAACAGAGCTTCGTAGGGACCAGTCTCGACGCCGGCATCGGTCACAATCAGCACGTGCTTGTAGCGCGTCTGCACGTTCATCAACGCGTAGTAGGACTCTTCAACCGCCGGGAACAACACGGTGCCGCCGGCGGCGCCTAGGCGGTTGAGCGCACGCTGGATGTCGATCGAGTTGGCGGCGGATTGCACCGGCGCGGCCCATTGCTTGGTGCCGTAGAACTCGACGATGCCGACCTTGTCGTGCGGTTGCAGCCGACGGATCGCGAGGCGCGCGACTTCCTTGGCCAGGGTCATGCGATTGCCGACCATGGAACCGGACGTATCGATGACGATCGCCAGCGTCGTGCTGGGATCCTTCTTCTCTTCCTTCTGCACGTATTCGACCGGCGAGATCGTCTCGATCACCGTGTCGTGGTAACCACCGGGGCCAAACGCCGAGCGGCCACCACTGACGAACAGTCCCATGCCGCGCTGTTGCACGGCATCGACCATTTCCTGTTGCCAACTCTCGGGCACCTGATCGGCCGGGCGGTCGTCGAGCATCGTCAGGTCGGTACGATCGAGATCGAGTGCTTGCCCGTTAGTTGGTTCACGCAGTTCGAAGCCGCCGCCGAGCAGTTGGCCGAGATGTGCTGCGGCATCTTGCACACGCGAACCAAGGTAGAGAACGCGCAGTGGATCCTGCACCGCCACGGTTCGCACCAGGATGTTGTTGCTGGCATCGACATCGACAGCATCGGTGCGGCCGACCTTAGCGGTCAAGGCAACGTAACCAGCCTTGCTTGGCTCGATAGGCAACTCAATCGTAGCTATGCCATCACAAGTGATCTCGCGCGACTGCGCGACCTGCTCGCCATCCACCGACAACGTGACTTGCACCGTTGCCTGCGCCGCCGCGACTGCAATGCGAACGCGCCCGACGTGGCCCACACGTAGATCATCGAGCACTGTCAGGCCGACGGCACGCACGTCTTCGGCATCGTGCGCGAGTTCGACGCAGTGCAGTGGCAAACCGCGCAAGGTCAGTTCTTGCAATGCTGGTTGCCAACGACCATCGGTCGCTAGACAGTCACTGATCAGCGTGACCGCGCCGCCCGAACCTTCAGGAATCGTGCGCAAGGCCCGCGCTAAGGCCGCGCCCAGTGGCGAGGCATCGTCCTGGTCAATCGCAAGATGCTGATCGAACGTCGACGGCTCACTAGCAGTAGAACTGCGGCCGCCAATCTCGAGCAGCACCCGGACACCGTCTTCGGGCAACGCCTGCTCGACCGCCAGCAACGCCGCATCGATGGCGGCAGGATCGGCAATACTTGCGCTGCGATCGACAATGACCACGTGATGATCCGTCCACGCAACGCTAACGAGCACGGGGCGAGCTAGCCCCACCACCAACGCCAATACGACAACCGTGCGCAGCAAGGCATGCCGCCATGCAACCGCGCGGCGTGGCACAAACCACACCAACAGAGCAAGCGGCAGCAACCACAGGAACTCGGGGAACTGAAAGTTCATCGCTGAAGCGAGGCGTTACGGGATGCGCGAGGTGCGGAAGAGCAACCACTCGACACCGAGCAGCAACAGAGCGAGGAACAAGAAGATCGTAATCAGATCGTAGCCACTGGCCGTAGCCGTCGTCGCAGCAGGCAACGGTGCGGCCAAGGCATCGATAACGCCCGTCGAGTGCGGGTCGAGCAAGGAAGCGGCGAAGCCCCTATTGCCCACGGCGACATCGCTCGCCATCGAATACGAACCGGCGAGTCCAGGCACAAACGACGCGGAGAAGGCACGGCTTTGGCCACCCTCATGCTTCACGGCGGCATCAGCGAGTGATAGTGGCTGACCAACGGCGATCTGATCCGGGCCTGCTTCGAAGCCGGCGAGCCAACGGATCGACAGGCCAACGAACAACGGGAACGACCGCGAGTTGACGAAGTCGTAGTCAGGCTGCAGCAGCTTCTGCCACACCCACAGCCTTTTGCTCGTGCCGGGCTTTGCCCCCATCGTGACCGCCCGACCAAGCGCCGCCGAAGTTGACATGGCGTCGATCTCGTTGAGGCCGAGACCGCGGTAGAGTTCGTCGAGAACCTGATCTGGGTCGAGTCCGGGCGGATGGAAGACCAAGAAGGCATCCTCAGCTTGCTCCATCGTGCTCAGTTCGAGCGCCGGAAGCTCGCCGCCAAAGTCGCTGCCAACGCTGCGAATGACGACACGAGTTTCGGCATCGACAGTGTCCTGCAGCACGACCCCGGCGTCCGCCGTGAGCACCTGCCGCAACACGGCCGCGACACCCGCTTGCACTGCAACGGCAATCGGGCGGCGATCCGGCAGCACGAACTGCGCATGGTCGTCGTGCACCAGCGCGTCCCCCCCAGGCAACGCCGCAAGTAACGACTGGCCGTGTGCTGGCACATCGCGGAAGCGGTAGTGCGAGCCAGCGGCCGAGGCAGACACCTCGGGAGCATTCGCAAACGCAACACCATCGAGTTTCAGATCAGGAATCGCCGGCCCGACGACTTCAACCAGCACGTCGACGTTGTGCCACTTACCGGAAGCAGCAGGGCGCACGCCGAGAGCCGTGATGCCAGCGTTGGCTTCGGTGCGTTCGCTAACCTTGAGTTGCCGAACTTCGATCGACTCTGGCAGCAGCGCCAACTCGTCCGCCGACAATGAGTGCTCGCCGACGACACATACCGTGATCGGGCGATCGCCACGAACCTGGGCGAACTGCTGCAGCACGCTAGCGACGGTATTGGGACTGGCCTCTGGCTGCGCATCCTGCAAGCGACGCGCTAGCAGTAGCGACTCTTCGCCAGGTCGCAGCACCGTGCGAACGCGACCGCCACACAACACCACGGTGCGCGCGTCTTCGGGCAGGGCGCCGACATAGTCATTTGCCAGTGCCACCACTTCTGGAAAGCGTTCGCCAATCGCCATCGCGGCCGAGCCATCCAGCAACACGACGTGATCGCGCTGGGCGTCACCGCCACCGCGCAAACCAGCAACCGACAGCCAGAGCAGCAGCGCAATCGCGAGGATCAATAGGTAGGCCCACGGATGACGAAAGCGCTGCACCAGCACGCGTGCCCGCGACTCTTCCATCGCTTGCTGCCAGAACAAAGTCGTCTCAACCTCGACCAGTTGATGGCGAACGCGCAGACGCTGCAACAAGTAGAGGATGCCCGCAATGGCAAGTGCGCCGAGCAGGCCCCACACCAACGGGAGGTTGCTGAAACTCATACGACGAAGGCCCCCGACTCAAACAACGCCGACAACTGTGGCACGACCGGTTCGTCGACATCGACGCGCACAAGGCCCGCTTGCTGCGACATCGCCAACTTGTGCAAACCTTGCTCGAATGACTCGTAGGCGCGGCGATAGGCGGCAACTACTTCGGACGTTACCGACACGTCGTGTTCTTGACCGCTCTCACAATCGCGCAACAACAAGTCACCGGAAAGGTCCGGATTACGGTCGGTCTTGCGGGTAAGTTGCACCAACAACAAACGGTGACGTTGCCGCAACAGGCTTTCACGCACCGCTTCGAGTCCGCCAGGATCAAAGAAGTCGGAGACGACAATCAGCAAGCCTGGACGCATGCCTAGACGCGCGAACTTGCCAAGGGATTTGGCGAAGTCCGTGGTGCCGCCAGGCTGCTGCGCAGCGAGTTCTTCTGCCATCCGCATCATACGCACGCGGCCACTGCGCGGCTTTAATGCCACGCGCAGTTCGTCGGCGAACGGGAACAAGCCAACGCTGTCGTGATGATTCAGGGCAGCCGCCGCCAATGCGAATGCAGCGCGCAAGCCAGCGTGGGCACGTGGCTGGTCGCCGTGGAACATGCTGCGCGAGACATCCGGTGCCAGGTAGACCGGCAGATCTTCGAACTCTTCGAACAACCGCAGGAATACGCGCCCCAGTCGGCGGTAGATGTTCCAGTCGATGGCCCGCAGGTCGTCGCCCGGCGCGTAGCCGCGATAATCGCGGAACTCCATGCCGGAACCCATGTGTCGCGAGCGTTGCTCGGCGTGCACACCGCCGCGCGCCACGCGCTTGGCGAGGATGCGAAACCGCGACACCGAGTCCAGGAAGGCCGGGTCGAACAGTTCTTTCGCAGTACTTACGGCGTTCGCCATAGCGTTCTAAAGCTGTGCTTAGACGACCGGAGGTTGCACGTGCGCAAGCACGTCTTGAATGACGCGATCGGCCGTGACCCCGTCGGCAGCGCCATGGAAGTTGACGATGATGCGGTGGCGCATCACGTCGTAGGCAACGGCCTTGATGTCATCGGTGCTGACGGCAAAGCGGCCCTGAGTCAGCGCGCGCACCTTCGACGCCAACATCAGGCTCTGCACGGCACGCGGGCTCGGGCCCAACGAGACGAACTCGTTAACGATCTTCGGTGCAAAGTCAGAACCCGGCTGCGCGCCGACGACCAGATGGATCGCGTAACGCTTGGCGAGTTGCGGCACGGGCACCGACAACACCACCTTGCGCAGCTCCATGATCTCTTTGCTGCTAGAGACGTTATTGATCTCCGGTTCCTGGCCGGCTGTGGTGCGGTCGACGATCGCTTCGTATTCCTCAATCTCCGGATAGCCGACCTGGATCTTCATCAGGAAGCGGTCGAGCTGCGCTTCGGGCAACGGATACGTGCCTTCTTGCTCGACCGGGTTCTGCGTCGCCATGACGCAGTACGGTTCTTGCAGCTTGATGGTGCGACGACCAACCGTGATCTGCCGCTCCTGCATCGCCTCGAGCAACGCCGACTGGGTCCGCGGCGTCGCGCGGTTGATCTCATCAGCGAGCACCAGACTGGACACCAACGGCCCTTCCTGGAACTGCAACTCGTGGCCGCCGCCCTCCGTCTCCATCAGCACGTTGGTGCCTTGGATGTCGGCGGGCATCATGTCCGGCGTGAACTGAATGCGGGAAAACGGCACGTCCACGGCTTGGCCGATCGAACGCACCAGCATCGTTTTGCCAAGCCCCGGCACGCCTTCCAGCATGACGTGGCCACCGGCAAACAGAGCAGTCAGCGCGGCATCGAGCACTGCCTCCTGCCCGACCATGAAGCGCTGCACTTCCGTTTTGATCTTCTGGTGCACATCACGGAAGCGCTGGGCGTCGCGCTCGGCGACTTCGACTAGTTCGTTGGCGTTCATCACTGCGGTCCGCCTTCCTCACGAAGGCTCAAGTAGAAGCTGCGCACGAGGTCCTGCATCCATGGACTCAGAACTCGGCGTGACAAATGACCCATCGGAGCGGCGCGTGCACCTCGGCCTTCGCCGGTGATGCTGTCGCCCTGTTGGGCCTGGGGTTCAATGCGTTCCTGGGTGATCTTGCTCATCCCAGGATTCGGCTTGGCGCTGATGTGATCGGGGAACGTCACCCCGAGCACCAACTGCGCCACGCCGCGTTGTTTCTTTGGTCCACCGGGACCGCCGCGACCGTTCGCGTCGTCCTGTGGCTTGCCGCTGCCCATCGAAATTTGTAGATCGCGATTCACCGGCGGCTTGCGTTGACGAAGGTTGGGCTGCACCCCGCCGCGCGCCTTCGACTCATCGTTCTCGTCGTCGACTTCTTCGTCTTCTTCGGGATCTTGCTCGTCGTCGGACACGACCTGGTCCTTGGCGGACCACGGCGAAGCGGTCGGACTCTTCGACGAGCCCTTGCCCGAACCGCGGCCCATGGTCGAACCCGATTCTTGCGGCGGCTTTTTCTGGTCTTCGGTCTTTTCCGCCGCGTCCTTCTTGGCTTTGGACTTCTTCTTGGCCTTTGGTTTTGGCGACTTCTCGCCCTTGGTGCTCTGGGCCTGGTTACTCGGTTGACCGCGCTCCGAACCACCACCGGCCGCTGCCCGCGCTTCGGCACTGCGGCCGCTACCAATTGGGTTCTTGCCGCGACGACTGGCATCACTCGGCGCCTCGTCTTCGCTGGCCGACGAGCTATTGCTGTCCTTCTGTGCCTTCCTCGGCGTGCGCTGCTCTGACGTCTTCGGCTGCGGGTCGGGTTGGTTGGCAAGATCGCGCGGCTGCTCGATCGGCTTTGGTGCCACCACGGCAACTTGGCGTTCGCCATCGGGACTGGCAACAGCCACCGGCGCGGTGACGGTTACCAAGCTGGCGAACCACAGCAGCGCGCCAGCGGCAACGCCAGCCAACAACAGCTTGCGCGGCGAGTCGGGATCAACCAACGGCCGACTTGGACGGGCGGCACGGGCCGCTTGAATGCGTTGCTGGGCATCGCGAATCGCGGCCAACTGGAAGCCATCGGGATGCTCAAGTTCAACGAACTCATGCGCCGTCGCCATGCGGTCGGCCAACTGCAGTTCGCGATCGATCGCACGCAGTGCAACAGCATCGGCAACGCGTTGCCGCTGCGCTTGATGCCATCGCAACAAGACCCGTCCACACGGGAAAACCGGCGTCAACAGCACGAGCACATACCAAGGCAGGTACAGGCTGATCCCGAGCGGCGCTAGCAACATCGCCAAGAACAGATACGCAACCGGGAACGCAAGCGTCGGCCCCACCAAGCCACGAAGCCGACGAGTCTCCTGCTGCACCAGGCCGCGACGCAAATCTCTAGCAACGGGACGGGCTAGGTCACTCAGTTCGACGCGAACTTCGGCGGGTGTGCGATTGCGGTCACTCATCGTTCTTCCCCTTGACCGGCCAGCAGCACATCGCACTGCACCGATTGCTCAACAATGCGGGTACCGGGTTCGCGCAAGACCGCGACGACAACCAGTTGATCCTTCGCGATGCGTGTCGACAACCGCGAGGCCGGCGAACCGCCTTGCTTCTCGTATTGATCAAGGAACGCGATGTTGGCAGATTCGATTTCGCTGAGCGCGCGCTCGAACGGGATCTCCATAACGCCATTGGTCGGCTGCCACTTGATGCCGCGCGCGCTACTGGTCAAGGCGGCACGGGCCACCATGCGATGCACGACGGTCGCGCCAAGGCCCGGATAGATGGCGCCCTTCTCAGCGAGAATCAACTCAACATTGCGACCGGAACGAGTCGGGCCCTTGATATGCAGCGAACCACGCACAACGCCATCCTCGACGCGAGCCGAGATAGTCATCGTGAACGGACTCTTGCGACGCAGTCCTTGCAGCGCCACGTCGCGAACGTCCTGGTAGACGCTGTCGGCATCGGGATAGCGACACGCGCCAGGACCGGCTTCGCGACCATTAACGAGGAACACCGGCTTCTTACCGACCGAAGCAGCCATCGCCATCGAGACCTCATTCATCAACGCAACTGGTTGCGGCGCGTCGACGTGATACGACAACATCGTGACGCGGTCGGATGAGAAGTGACTCTGTAGCGCTTCGAAGACCATGGCGCCGCCTTCGGTGAAGGCGCGCCACCGCTCGCCCTGTTTCTGGCCGAGGTGCGGGTTGGTGATGTGCTCGATCAACACACAGCGATTGTTGTCATTGGGGCCGCTGGCGACGAAACGTGTTGGCGCCGTCATGCTGCGCACCTTGCCGGAGATCAAGCGATCAACGAGTTCGTAGGAGAACGGCGCACCGCCCATCTTCGGTTGCAAGCGCTCCATTAGCGGCACCGCTTGCGGCCCGAACTCTGGCGAGATGACGGCCTGCACGTAGCGCGACATGGCGCGACGATGCTTACCTTGCAGTTCGTAGACGCGACCGAGCAAAAGATTGACCTTGGCGCGATCGGCCGAGCCAAACGCATCCGTTAGCCCAAAGGCGGCCGACATCAGGTGCTCCCATGCACCCCGCTGGTCCTTCATCTCGAGCAGCAACTCGCCAAGACGAACGTGCAAACGATGCGTTGCCTCGGGGTAACGATCCTTGCGGCCGCCATCGATACCGAAGCGGCCGGCCATCACGGCCAAATCAGGTCGCCTGGACTGCACCAACATGTCGACCGTCAGCAATGCCTCGGTCGCCTTCATGTCTGCAGGGCGCGTCTCGTGCATCCAACGTAACGCCGGTTCGACGTCCTTGGCAGCAGCGCCTTCATCAACCTGCATCTGCAACAGCATGCCGGCGGCCTCGCCTGCCAGCCGGCTCTCACCGTGCTGCTTGATCCAATCGATCAGTGGCTCGACTTCTTCTTCAGCGCGAGCCACGAAGAATGCCGATTCTTCGGCGGGGAACGGCAACTCCTTGACGCGAGTCAGGCCGACCCAACCGTTCTTGGTATCGATATGCACACGGAAGCTCTGCAGGAAGCCGAGCCCCAACGTCGCCAACGCCCCGTCACGATGGACGTGGTCGTAAGACTCCGGCCGCCACGCAACCACCTTCGAGAGATCGAAGCCGGCCACGTTTACAGAACCGATCTGGCCGCCCGGCTGATCGACTTCAAAGCAGAAGTCTTCGTCGACGACTGCGTCATAGCGTGACGAGCCGATACCGAGCATGCGCACCTGGCCATTCGCGAGCTTGGCGGGCATCCACGCAATATCGCCAGCAACCGAGCCTGGCACGTAGTGCTTCTCGGGCCCATCGGGACGGGCACCTTCGCGATCGACAGCTGGCTTCAAACGCACCTGACCGCGCGCCAGATCGTAGGTGACCTCGTACTGCGACAGGATCTTTCCGCCAATGGTGCCCGCGACCGAGATCTCCTCCATCTCTGGCGCATAGCGCTTGGTGAAGTCCTCCATCGCTTGTTCGTCGCCGTGCTCGCGCATGTCGACTTCGACGTCGAGACCGGGCAACTCAATCGTGATCGGCAACATCGTGCCATCGGGTTGCTCGACCGACAGCCCAGCGGCAACCTTGTTGTGCAACTCAAGGCCGCACGGCTTGTCGTACGCAAGCCACAGATTGACTGGCGCGCTCGAGGTCGGCGACGACAACTGGCAGCGCGCCACCAAACGGCCGCCCAGAACACGCACGGGAATGCGAGCCTCTCCCTGCTGCGCTTGCACGCCAGACACAAGCACAAGCACCGCAGTGGCCAAAAAGCCGACGGTTCGATGGGTACGGAGCATGGGCCCGGAAGAGGCGGATTGGGGGGGGTGACGGCGTTCGGTGGGGAACGAACGCAGTCGCAGTGGTTGGCGATAAACCGTGCTCGCAATCAAACACGGTGGCGACCAACCGGCGCGGCGATGACTCGCCGCGCATGCTAGTCGGGTTGCGGACTAGCGGTGACTATTCACCTCGGGGGGAACCGACAATCTCGCCAAAGGCCCAGTTGTCGAATCGCATTTCAATCGAGATGTTTGAGACATTGTTCGGCACGCTCACGGCGACCGGTACGAGGCCACGGCCTCAACAACTCCCCGGGAATCTAGCCTCGGCAACGATCCTGCCGGTGGCCTTATCCGTGACGACGATCAGCGGCGACTTGCCGACTGGATTCCAGTCGCTGTATTCTTCGTTAGTCGCGCCATAGAACCAGATTCGATTCGGGTCAAAGACCAACTCATCGCCTTTCTCTTGGTAGGCGAACTCAGCCTTCGCCGGGCCACCCCAGCTGAGCATCTTGTCAGCCTTCGCGGCAACCGTGATTGGCTTGCTACGCCCCTTCTGCATCGTCACGCGGCTACCAGCCAGCGACAACACGCCAGAATGCAACAGGTAGTCACCAGCTGGCACGAGCACTTCGGCGTCCTGCTTGCTGAGGTGCACCGAGTAGCGGCCGTCCTTACTGTTAAGCACGGCGGCCATCACTTTGCCATCGGTGACCGCGTGCAACGAAAGCTTGCCAACGTCGCCAACGAACGGCGAGTAGCTCAGCTTGCTGCCATCGGCGGCGACCGTCAGGCTGCGAAGCTCGCCGTCGATCGAGATGACCTCCGACAAGAAGCTCGCGGCGCGGCCGTTGCCAACCACCATCGCGTCTTCACCAATGTCGTTGAAGCTGCCGTTGTGGTTCTGGTCGATCAGACGGATCTTGGTCGAGCCGATCTTACCCAGAACCTCTGAGCCAGCCTTGAAGCTCCAACTTGGCTTGGCCGACAACGACACGCCGTAGCGGCGACCGTTGCTAGTCAGGACCACGAAGCCCGTCTCGCCTTCGACGCGAGTTTCGAGCGTGCCGTCGGCATCGGCATCGATCAGCAACGCGGTGCCATCAATGTCGGCGCGGAAGTCCGCCCCAAAGCCGTCTTGGAAGTGGAAGCCCGTAGCCACCGGAGTGGCCACTTCGCTCGGAAGCAGGAGCTTCTGACTCCGTCGGATTTTAGCCTTCAGGGTCACTTCGCCGCTCTGCGGCAAACCTTCCTGAGCAGTCACGCCGCATGCCAGCGCGCCTACCAGCAGCCATTGCATCGTTGTTCGCATTGGATTCTCGATTGGGTATGTGGACAGTCCAAAAGGTATCGGATCTTTGACGGTCACAATGAGCCGTCTCACATATTACCAATTGGAAACTTTCGCCAGCCGCTACGTCACAACTTAACATACTGCAAAACATTGCTTTATGACGGATACGAAGACCCGTATCATGGCCGTATCAGGTCCGCATCGCAAGGCAAACGCCCACCGATCCAAATCGCATCTTGCTAACGGAGCACGGCGTGGATTTGCGCCATGAGCCGCGATCGGCACTGGCGACCCAAGGCTTCGCCGTCAGTGAAGCCACGGAACCGTGGCAAACACCACCGGCGAACGCCCCGAGCAGGGCGGCACATTGCTCGAGCAAGACAGCTACCGGCGCAACTGGATTGCCAACGTCGGCCACGACATCCGCACACCACGTATCGCGCTGGCCTCGCATCGGACTTCGTATCCCGCGCGACCCGAACAAGCAGATCGTGCAGTAGTGCCAGCCAGTTGTTGGCGCGATCTCCTCGTTAGGCGACAGTGATGGCATGAACACATCACAGTCGCTGCTATTGCTCGCGGCGATGGCGACATCCGCGTGCCACACGCCACCCCCCGCACCAACGGGACTCCAGACGTTCGGCACGATGCGAGAGGTCATGCGCAACGGCCACATGGAAGGCCGGGTCTCACTGCGCAATTTCTCGGACAGCAAGACAATCGGGGTCGGCGCGATGGCCCACCTGAATGGCGAGATCACGATCGTCGATGGCCAGGTGCTCGTGTCGTCGGTGCAAAATGGCATTGCCGTAGTGCGCCTAGCGCGCCCCGGCGACCAAGCTACGTTGCTGGTAACAGATGATGTCGATCGCTGGCATCAATTCGCAATCGGTTCATGCAGCAGTTACGAAGCGCTCGAGCAACGCATTGCCGAACTACTGCGCGCCCGTGGCCGCGACCTCACGAAGCCGACGCCGCTTCGCATCACCGGCAAAGCGAAGCGCTTGCAGGTTCACGTCATCAACGGGGCGTGCCCGATTGCACAACCGACCGGCCAAAAGCCTTGGCGCTACGACGGCCCGGCGGACCACGTAGAACTCATCGGCTTCTACGTCGAAGACGCGGCCGGGCGACTTACGCATCACAACCATTCGAGCCATTTGCACGCGGTCAGTGACCAGGCCATGGGCCACCTCGACGAAATCTCACTGTCAGATGCCATCGTGTCGCTGCCAGTAACGAGCCCCAGCCAGAAGTAGTCCGCAGCACCAATCGACCGCAAGCGAGCAGAAGAAACCCCGCCGCACTCCCCCACGCGGCAAGCAGGCCGGCAACTTTTTTTGCAACGCGTGCCCAACTCCCCCCGTTAGCTCACTCATAAGACGAGAGGTTCCTGAGGAGGAGCCAAAGGGATGGGCGCGAAGCCCCGCGGTTTGAGAGGGCCGCGGGGCTTTGTTTTTTCTAACTCACTGGC
>CALCZA010000033.1 GCA_937906475.1 uncultured bacterium | reverse complement strand
GTCTGGGAGGTCGTGCTGGGGGAGCGGTGTGTCCGGACTGCACGTTGAATCGCCTACACCCCGTGGGCATCTTCGGGATCCGTGCACCAACGCCCCCATAGGCCAAATCTCTGCGGCACGCGGTGGTGCCTTAACCCTGCCGATAAGCAGGGTTGGCAAACCAATAGCCCTTAGTAACCGACGATGGCAGTCAAGCCGTTCGAAGTGCTAAACCCGGCCGCCGTCGAGCTGGAAGGAGCTGCAGCTTGCGCGGTCAGGGTGAAACCAAACAACGCTGCGCTGTTCGGGACAGCGATGACGCTAGAACTGCCCGGTGCAGCTGGTGCACCTACAATTGTCAGCAGGTTAGCGTTTGTGAAGACCTTGCAACCATGAGCTCCAATGGCGCTGAGTTCTACGCCAGGGAAGATCGCTTCCGTTCCGAACACGAAGACTGCAATCGGGTTCCCTGCCGAAGCTTCCAAGTTGGAGGCCAACAAAGTCCAATCTGTTCCGAGAATAGGCAGGTTGCTGGTCAGCATGAGTGGCTGTGAAGCCGGGCAACCAACGCCAAAGCTTGTGACAGAGGCCATCGGCGGATTCGATCTCGCCATCGTGTGGTTACCGCCTGCGGTGAGGTTGCCCCCCGAGTAAACCCAGACGAAGTTCACGCCTGTCGGCACGTCGCACTGCCCCTCAACATTGCGTCCCCAAGCGACAACCGAGCCGTCACTGCGAAGAGCAACCGAGTGAGCAGCCCCTGCGGCCATCCGCGTATAGGTAAGACCTGCGGGCAAGGCCGGCACCTGGGTCTGGCCGTCGCTATTGGATCCCCATGCCTCGATGAGTCCATCGTTGCGTCGAATCATGCTGTGAAACAGTCCACATGCGATCTCGGTGGTGTAGGTACTACCGCCAGGATTCACAGGCACGTCGCATTGGCCAAAGCCGTTGCTGCCCCAGGCCTTGAGCTTGCTGTCGCCTCGACGTGCGACCGTGTGCAGCAGACCGGCGGCAATCCCAGTGTAAGTCGTATACCAAGGCAGAGGGACGACGTTGCATTGGCCATTATGATTCTGCCCCCATGCGACCACCTCGCCATCGCTACGACGTGCCACACTATGGTAACCGCCAGCAGCGACCTCGACATACACCGTGCCCGAAGGAAGCGCAGGCACATCGCATTGACCGTCCGTGTTGCGACCCCAAGCAACGACATCTCCGTTATCGAGGAGCGCCAATGTGTGAAAGCCGCCCGCAGATACATTCGCGACGGGACTGACTACAGTCGGAACGTTGCACTGACCAGCATCATTGCGGCCCCACGCGACTAGTTGCCCATCGTTGGTGACAGCGGCGCTGTGCCAGCGACCACAGGCAACCCGCGTGTACTTATCCATGAGACCAGCGCCCGGCACTGGTGGAACAATCGTTTGACCATGGCTATTGGACCCCCAAGCCAAGACACGCTCAGGCAATGAGCCATCAGGCGATGCCTGCGCCGTAGACGCGATCGCTATCAGCAGGCTTGTCATGAAGCCAAGAGCAAATGGAGATATGTTCATCGAATGATCAAAGGGGAGGCAGTTGTCTGGCTGGGAAAGCCGGGGTCAATCGCGGAACCATACGGTTTTGCAATGACTCATTCGTTCCTGATCTTCTAGTTAACGCTACGGCGCGACCGGATGCAATGGCCTAGAAGGACTGGCGATAGCCTTCTTGCCTCAAAGGGTTACGGCTGATCGCATAAGCACACCAAGCTCTGCCACCGCGCGCAACGCGAGCAAGCATGGATCGTCACCTGTGCAACCCGGCACAAGGGTAACACTTTCGGAGGAACCAGGCGGCCACTGGCCGCGATCCAGGATCCGGACTCGATTGAGCGAGTGCTGCAGGCGATGGGGCTTTCGGTCGAGGTGCCGGAGCTGGCGCCGGCGCGTGCTCCGCATGGTGGTTCCGAGCTGAAATCCTTGCAGCTCGGTTGGTGAGCAGGCCGTTGCCGCGACCGGCAACGGCGGAGTGGTTTGGGGCGTGATCGGGTGAGGCTGCGACGGTCTGGGAGGTCGTGCTAGGGGGGGGTGTCCGGTGGTCGAGATTTCGGGCATAATGCCTGGTTTGGAGGGGTGTCAGCTCATGGGGTGACGGCTCATGGGGTGACGGCTGGCTGAAGGGGTGGGACAGTCGGGTGGCTGGGGTCGGCTGGTCCGGACTGCAGCTTGAACCACCTACACCCATACCGGTTCGCAATTAAAGACCGATCCTTAAGCCTAGTCAGGCCAACA
>CALCZA010000032.1 GCA_937906475.1 uncultured bacterium | reverse complement strand
GCCCGGACGATGCGACGCTCTCGCTCGACTGGCATCCCCCCGGCGATTGCTCACCGGGGGGGGCGGATCCGAGGCCCGCGACATGCTTGGCACAAGTGCGCAAGCGATCAGCACTCATTGCATCATCGTATTGGGATTTTCGGAGCAGCCGAGTAGCCTGCGCGCCTAGATGACTGAACTCTTCACAATACTTGGCGGGCTGGGTGTCTTCTTGTTCGGGCTGAGGGTGATGAGCGGCGGCCTGCAAAAGCTCGCCGGTGCAGGATTGCGATCTGTCTTGGCTGGGTTGACCCGCAACCGCTTCACGGGGGTATTCAGCGGCTTCTTGATTACGTGTGCAGTGCAGTCATCGAGCGCAACCACGGTGCTCGTCGTATCGTTCGCCAACGCCGGGCTGCTGACTTTGACCCAGGCACTTGGCTTGGTCATGGGGGCGAACATCGGCACAACAGTGACGGCGTGGATCGTTTCGCTGCTGGGCTTCAAGCTGAAGATCGCCGCGTTTGCGCTGCCGATCATCGGATTTGGCTTCCCGCTGTCCCTACTAAAGTCACCGCGCACGAAGCACGTGTCCGAAGTCATGATTGGCTTCGGCCTGCTGTTCCTGGGGCTGTCGTTCCTGAAGGACGCGGTACCCGATTTCCAGTCGAACCCCGCGGCGTTCGAGTTTGCTCAGAACCTCACCGGCTACGGCTTTGGCTCGACGCTGCTGTTCGTCGTGCTGGGCGCCTTGTTGACAGTTGCCGTGCAGTCATCGTCCGCGTCCACCGCGATCACGTTGACCATGGTCGCCAAGGGCTGGATCGACCTACCGCTGGCTGCCGCGATGATACTCGGTGAGAACATCGGCACGACGATCACGGCGCAGTTAGCGTCAATCGGCGCCAACCGAAATGCACGTCGTGTAGCCACGTTCCACACCTTATTCAACGTGATCGGCGTCATCTGGATGCTGGTCGCGATGCCGTTCGCGCTCTCGCTAATCCGGATGATCATTAGCGGCGATGCGGAAACGAACATACTGGTCGCGACCACGCAGGTGGCGCTCTTCCATACGTTGTTCAACGTCACCAATACGGGGGTATTGATCGGCTTCGTTAGCAAGCTCGAGGCAATTGTGCTGCGCTTCGTTCCGATTCGCGACGATGAACGTGAGCAGACGCATCTTGAGTTCCTCGAGACAGGTCTGCTTGGCACGCCCGAACTCGCCGGCGTTGAGGTTCGGCGCGGTGTCGAGCAGATGGTCAAGATCTGCCGCGATGCGTTCACCAACGTCACCGAGGTCATTACCAACCCCGACAAACGCCTTGGCAACGTGGTCGAAGACGTCTGGCGCGAGGAGCAGAAAACCGACGAAATGGAACTCGAGATCATCGAGTTCTGTTCGCGGTGGGCCAGATCGGGAACATCCGAACTCGTCGGCCGCGACGTCGCTCGCTATCTAGAGATGGCCAACGACATCGAGCGCATCGGCGATCACTGCACCAACCTCGTGCTGCTGGCTCAACGCCGCTTCGACAAGGGCTACTCGTTCGATTCCGGTGCCCAAAACGAACTCGCCGACATGGCCGAGCAGGTCGACAAGTTCTTGGAAATGACGATCGCCAGCTTGCGGACCCCCAACGCCATCGACATGACTTCGGCCAAGATCGTTGAGGAAAAGATCAACCGCCAGCGCGACGAAAGCCGGCAGAGTGAGACCAAGCGAGTCGAGCAAGCGGGCTACGACCTGCGTCGTGGTCTGCTCTACCTCGACATGATGACCAACATGGAGAAGATCGGCGACTACTGCTGGAACGTCATCAAGATGATGCGCAAGTCCAACGACGACAACTAGCGAGTCGCGATAGCGAGCCCCAACCATGAGTGTGGAGGTGAAGCAACGTGCGGCTCAAACCACGCTAAGCCCACCCGCAGAGCAGTTTGGAGACGACTGGAGCACGCCGCTCGACAGCAACGACCAAGAGCCACTGCAGCAGCGAATCAAGGCAACAAGTAGCAGTTGGCGATGAAGCACAGCCAGCGCAAGGCGAATGACGACGATATTCGCCAGCGCTACAGTGACACGACAATGCCACCACCCGCACCGAAAAACGCCACTCGATCCAGACGGAGAACGAATCAACTGCGCCTGGTGCTGCTGACAGCCGGCTTGCTGGTTGCTACGTGCACGGCAGAAGTCGCACTGCAGATAGCGCCGAGCCTGTTGCCAACCTCATTTCGCGAACGCTTCCCGCCGCACGGCATCGAGTTCTTCCATCGCGGCCTGCTCGACCGGACGAAGCTCCAGGAAGTGCCCCTGCCGTTTGGCATCGATGCTTGGCACGGCCCCCCACCAAGCGATCTGGTGGACATCGGCATTGCGCCGCCGCGAGCCGCCGCCTTGGACCAACGCAGCACACCGCGCATCGTGGTGCCTGCCGATGCAGACGGCATGCCGAATTCCGCGGCAATGAGCTCACCCGACGCCGTCTTCGTCGGCGACTCGTTCACGGTGTTCGCAGCGCAACTAGAGCCACCTGGCCTGCAACGTCGCGTCGAGCTAGCGTTCGACAAGCAGATCCTCAACCTGTCCGTCAGCGGCCTGGGCCCGGATCGCGAGAACTTCCTACTACAACGGCTTGGGCTACCGAAGAAGCCAAAGCTCGTGGTGTGGTTCTTCTTTGGCGGCAACGACATCACGGATGCATTGTGGATGACGGTCCACGAAGGGCTGGGCGTGAAGACTTACGGACAACTGCTTCAGGACCGGCGCGCGCCACGCCTGTTGTTGCCGAGCCTGATCGCAAGTTGGTTCACCGCGAATGCCAATGCGCCGTTGGTCAGGCAGCCGCTAGCCGCGCTACGGACCGAAGCGCAACCAAGTTTAGAGCTGTGGCTGCACCCGGATGTGCTGCGCGTCATCAGTGTGCCGGAGCCCCTCATTGCGGCAAACCCAGGATGGCTGCGCACCACAACTGCAATCCGCGCGGCGCACGCGGCAAGCAAAGCGAGCGGGGCGGAGTTCTTGCTCGTCTACCTGCCCTGCAAGGCGCAGGTGTATCTGCCAATACTAAAGCACAACCCCGAGTTGCTACACAGCTATGCATCCGAGTCCAAGCTGGTCGCCATACCAATGGCCTCAGACTCTGCGCAATTTGCGGCGGATGCCGTCTTGCACCGCAACAGCATCGAGAAGCTGATCGCTGCGTTCTGCAACGAAGAGCACATTCGTTACTGGTCCGCGCGCCCATCGCTCGATCAAGCCGCAAGCAAGGGAGAGCAGCTGTATTACTCGGCCGACACCCACTGGAATACGCGCGGACAGGCAGTGGTGGCAGACGACTTGATCCCGCATCTGCGTAGCGAGGGCCTGCTGAAGTAGACCCCTGCGGTGCAATGCAGGGGCCGCGTCGAACGGTTACTGCTGAGCAACCGAACGCTGATCCGGCGCCTTAGCTTCGACCTGACCGGCCTGCCACCGACCCGCGACGAGATTCAAGCGTTCTTGGCCGACGACTCTCTCGACGCCTACGAGCGACTCATCAATCGGCTGCTGGCCAAACCTCAGTATGGCGAGCACATGACTAGGTATTGGCTCGACCTGGTGCGCTTCGCCGACACCAATGGCGCGCAGCGTCATCGATCGCGTCACCGCATTTGGCACCGCGTTGATGGGCTTGACCGTGCAGTGTGCGGTGTGCCACGACCACAAATACGACCCCATTGAACAGCGTGACTTCTAGTGT
>CALCZA010000031.1 GCA_937906475.1 uncultured bacterium | reverse complement strand
CCAGCAGGGCATTTCGCCGAAACCCCACCCCCTAGACACACCGCTCCCCCAGCGCGACTCACCAATCGTCGCAGCCTCATCCCATCACGCCCCAAACCACTCCTGCTCACCACCAGGCGGAGCAGCTTCCGTAACCCGCGGCACGATCCGAGGTCGCATGCTCGCACCAGGTGCCAGTACACCGTGGTACGTCACCAGATGCTCACGCGCCAGTGGTGCGCGTGGGCGGCCATGCTCGCCCTCGGGAACAGCCGGCGGCTACAAGTACGTCTGCGTGATGACGTCGCTGACCGTGCAGTTCACAGGATCGACGACCTGCAACAGGACGCTCAATCCCGCGATGACTGCGGGCAGCGTCAGCGGCAACTCGATGCGGCCGTCTGCGTCGACCTGGGTCGGGGCCAGAATCAGCGGTGCGGCGATGCCCGCGCTGAGTCCGGGGCAGCCGGGCATGGCGGGCGAGCCCGCAGCGAGGCCAAAGATGATGAAGACCGTCGCGCCGGGCTGAAAGCCCAGGCCGAACAGCGCCGCGTCAGCGCCCGCGATCGCGGGTTGGAAGCCGGCCAGGCGCGGCGCGCTCGTGATTGGTGTCAAGCGGTACGCGCGCGTCGAGCCGCCGATCGTGCCGGTGCCGCAGATCTCGCCCAGGTTATTGATGTCCGAAGCTCCGCCCAGGAACCAGCCAGTACCGGCCGGTATCAGCGCGTTCAGATCCTCGGGGCCCGCGCCCGACCAAAGCGTCGCGCGCTCTTGCCCGGCGCCGTCGTCGGTGAAGCCGACGATGTCGCCGTGCTCGTTGATGCCTTCCGCGCGGCCCTCGGATCCGCCGAGCGTACCGAGGTCGAACGCGCCACCGGCTTGCCACCTGACGGGTCGATACGCGCCCGCCGGTGAACTGGAGAGGCCGACGATCACGCTCGTGTCGTTGATCGCGCGCGGGCTGATCCAGTTGCTCGCCACGAAGCCGAGGTCGACCATCGAGCCGCCCCCCAGCGTCACGAAGCCTCGCGTCTGATCGAGGCTATTCGTCGATGTGCCGATGACCTCGTTCTTGTTGTTCAGCGCTCTCCCGAATGCGCGTTGCCCGCCGAGCGTCCCGAGGTCTGACCAAGTACCAACGGGCTGTCGCAGGTACGCGCGGAACTGCGCGACGATCTGCCCCGGCACGAACATCGAGTTGCTGCCGCACACATAACCCGCGCGGTTGATGTCGTTCGCGTGGCTGAAGTTCAACAGGCCCGCGTGGATGTCGCTCGTGGCGCCGTTGTCCCAAAGGTAGCCGTGGATGTTCCCTGAGCCCGCGGTCGAGTGCCCCACGACTTGATCCAGATCGTTCACGCCGCCGCCGAGCGAGAGCGTCGGAGTGATCGGCCAGATGTGCTGCAGCGCTCCGTCCCAGAGAAAGCTGTGCACCTTGGGCGAGCCGAACACGCCGTTCAGTTCGTTTGTCCCGTGGACGTGACCGCGGTCGTTCAGCGCGACCGCGTGCACCTCGTGCAGGGGATTCGTGCTGAGCGAACCGAGGTCCACGATCGTGTAGCTCTGTGCGCCACCGACTTGTGCAAAGACGGGCAACACCGCCAAGGGGACGAGGCTCTGAAGGGCGTGTGAGATCTGCATGAGGGTGTGCGTGATCCAAAGTGCGGCTCGGACCACCCGAACCCCGCCACCCCACGATCCCACCTCCACGACACCCAGTCAACCCACCCGCTTCACCGCATCACTACGTGACGTTCCGCCAGCAACGTCACCCACCGAACCGCTCACCACCAGCGCCAACACAATGGCGAGTGGGGAGACCGCCTACCGAGTGCGGAAGGTCTCGCTCGCGATCAAGGCGAGGATGAGGTCGCGGAAGCCATTCCCGCTCGTGTGATTCGCCTGCACGATCGTTGCGATCTGCTTTCGCTCGGCGTAGTTCGGCACCCGACCAGTCGCGTAGGTCATGAGCTTCTCGGCCAGGCAACCAGAGAACTGATCGATGTTTCCAACGATCCAGCGCTTGAACGCGACCACATCCTCGACCCGGGTGCCATCCGGCAAGACACCCGCCGGATCGATCTTCGCGCCGCTCTTCGGCCACGTCTCCCGCCACCGCCCCACCGGGTCGTAGTTCTCCAGCACGAAACCGATCGGATCGATCCGCCGGTGGCAGACCGCGCAAGAGCTGTTCTTCGTGTGAGCCTTCAACAACTCCCGCGGCGTCGTGGTGCCACGGGTGTCCGGAGTGAGAGCAGGCACGTCCTTCGGCGGCTCAGGCGTCGGCATGCCGAGAAGGTTCTCCAGGACCCAGGCGCCGCGCAGGACCGGTTGCGTGTCGACGCCATTCGCCGTCGCCATCATGATCGCCGACTGCCCGAGCAGCCCGCCGACACGACCGTCACGCACCCCACCATGTCCCTTCCTCGGCAGGCGGAGCTCTTGCCGGCGCCAACTCCGGCGCATGGAACGGCAACTTCATCGCGCCAAGCACCTTCTCGATGGATAGTGGATCATGGATTGCCGCGAGTAATCGGCGAACGCCACCGCAACGCGGGCACTTGAGCACGTCTACGGCGTACACCCGTCGCAACAACTCGGCCCACGTGTAGTAGCGACGCCCGTGCACACGTCGCTTGGCAGGGCGATGGGGGACGCGAGCCCGTTGCCTTCTAGCTGAGTCCACCTTGTGCAACTCCTGCAAGCTCGCTCGATCGGATCAAACGATGCAGACAGGTCCGGATGTAAGATCGGTAGCGGTCGATAAACCACCGCCACGACTCTTCGGCATTGCGGCCATCGAGATCATCCAGCATCGACCAGCGAGTAGCCAAGGAACGATTGCCGCCCTTCATGACTAGCGCTTGCCTTCTTGCTGCCACACCGCAGCCTGCTCCTCATCGCCAATGGATTCGTAGAAACGAACGAGGCGTTGCCGCGCGTCGGCGATGCAGGCCCTGCTAACGATTGGGATCGCCGACTCGCACGAGAACATTCCCTGATAGCCACTTAGAAGCACCGGCTCAGCCTCCTCGTGCCTCTGCAATTCCATCAACGCTTCTCCGTGGAGAGATTCAGCATGAAATCTACCCCAATGATTAGGCGACGAGTCGCGTCGAACGCGCAACGTCTTCGCAAGCAACGACTCCGCTTGCTGCCACTGGTTGAGTCCAAGCAGCGCCCGCGCGTAGCGCAAAGTGCCCCGGCCCCACTGATCAGCAGCATCACTCTGGGCGAGCAAGATCTCTACGAGTTCGACCGCGCGGTCCCGCCCCTCGCCACGCACCAAGTCACCCGAAGTGGCATAGACGTCCAGCAACGTGCGGCGCGCGAGCAACAAGGTCGCATGCTTCAACGAACCAACTGCCGCTCGCTCTAGCATCGGAATAGCCTCGGCGACGCTCCCGGCCTGGAGGTAGTTCCGGCCGAGTTCGGCAGCAATCGTAAGCGTGTCGAGATGGGCTGCGCCTAGCTTCGCTGTGCGCGCCGCAAGCGCTTCGAGATATAGCGGAATCGACTTTTCATGATCGCTCTGCGCCCAATAGAGAGCTGCCAGGGAACTCAAGTCCGCCGCACGATTCGGTTGATCGCCAGGAAACAACCGTCGCGACATTTCCATCGACTCGACAAACAACCGCGCCGCTTCGGCAAGTTGCTGGCGGTCGCGGAGCACCATCGCCAAGCAATTTAGACCCGTCGCGACGTTGGGGTGGTCGCCTGAGAATAGGCGCTGATTCATGGCCAACGATTCTCGATAGTGCGCCTCGGCACCCTCCAGATCGCGGCGGCCATGCAACATAATCGCAAGGTGGCCAAGGCCCGTCGCGACCTGCGGGCCGTCGCCCGGAAACAGCCGCCGATACATCGCCAACGATTCTCGGCAGAACGGTTCGGCGGCCGTCGCATCACCGCTGACACTGAGCAACGCCCCTAACGCCTGCTTGCACCAAGCAACACTTTCGTGGTCGCCCGCGAATATCTGCTCATAGATTTCCAGCGCACTGCGATAGAGGCCTTCGGCCTCAGGCAGTTGGCCGCGAGCTTGCAGTAATATGGCCAATTGGCATTGCGCACCAGCGACCCGCTGGCCGCCGGCCGGGAACAGTCGCAGATACATCGCCAAGGCCTCGCGGTGAAGCGTCTCAGCTGCTGCCAGGCTGCCCTCGACGTATTCGAGCGTGGCCAGGCTGTTGATCGCCCTCGCCACCTCGGCGTGGTCCCCGCCAAAGGTATCGCGGGCAAGCGTCAACGCCGGTTCCAACAACTTGCGCGCTTGGCCATAGGCCGCGAGCTCACGGTAGATGCGCCCAATGGTCCCGCTCAAACGAGCCTTCGCTTCCGGGGCTATATCGAGCTCGCCTCGCTCGATGCGCTGGGCAGCGCGATCCATCATCTCTCGCAGCATCGTGGTGTCGCGCCCCTTGGCCACACTAGGGCCGATGCCCCCGAGGGTTTCGCCCATGAACCGAACCAGTAGCTCAGCGTTGGTGCGGGCGACGGCTTCCTCGGACCGAGCTTCATCCGCGAGCAGCTTTTCGTCCAGCGCCCATCGCCAGCCAATGCTCGAAACAACGAGTCCCAACAACAACACGAACGCCACCGCACAACTGGCGATCACTTGCCCGCGGTTTCGACGCACAAACTTGCGCAAGCGGTACCGCGCACTGGGCGGACAAGCGAGGACCGGCTCGACATCTAGATGTCGCTGTACATCGTCTGCCAGCGCGTTCGCCGTGTCGTAGCGACGCGAACGATCCTTCTCAAGGCACTTCATCGCAATCCAGTCGAGTTCGCCACGCAACAACGGCCCAAGCTGATTGCTCTCGACACTGCGCAAGTTCGCGACATGCTGCCGATGAATGCCAAGAGTCGAAATCCGAGCGCTCGGCTTAGGCGGATCGACTTCGCGGATCGTGCGCACCATCTCCGCGAAGCCACTAGTCACCAATTCGTCGTTATCGAACGGCGTCGTGCCCGTTAACAACTCGTAGAGCATGACCCCCAACGAGTAGATGTCGCTGCGCGTATCGATATCGGTGCCCGTCATCTCCGCTTGCTCAGGTGACATGTAGGCCGGCGTGCCTAACACTTGCCGATGCTGCGTGAACAGGGTCTGCTGGGTCAGTTCACTACTGGTTGCTTTGGCGATTCCGAAGTCAATCACCTTCGGAACCGGCACACCATCGTGCATCGTCACAAGCACATTCGACGGCTTGATGTCGCGATGGATGACGCCTTTTTGATGGGCATGTTGGATCGCCTGGCAGACGCCGACAAACAACGAGAGCCGCCCCATGGTGTCGGCCTTCTGCTGATCACAGTATTCGAGAATCGGGACGCCACGGATGTACTCCATGACGAAGTACGGGCGACCCGCATCTGTGCTGCCGGCATCAAATACCTTGGCAATATGCGGATGATCCATCACCGCAAGCGCCTGGCGCTCGGCATCGAACCGCGCCATCACCTGCGACGTATCCATGCCGAACTTAATGACCTTCACCGCGACGCGACGCCTAATCGGTTCACGCTGCTCAGCCAACCAAACCGTTCCCATACCCCCCTCTGCAATCTGCTCGAGCAGTGTGTAGCGACCAAGCTGTGCGCCCGCAGAGTCCGCGCGTGAATCATCATGCGGACCGCGATCGCTGGCCACGGAACCTTCGTTCTCGCCAAGCAGTTCCGCAACACGAAGCAGCAACGTCGGCTCCAATTCCCGATGCTCCGTCACCAGCGCGCGCAAGCGTTGCGCCCGCTCCACCGGAGACCGAAGCAACGCATCAGCAAGCGCGTCTTCGACCTGCGTAGGCAGCTCTTGACCGGATCCTTTGGATGTTGCATCAGTCATCAAGTGGCCCGGGTCCATGGTATCGGGGTTGCGACATGAAGCAAACATGTCGCCAAGAGCATGAAGCGGGGCAGTTGTGAGTGCTGCTGCCGATCTCGCCGTCCAACTTACCGTCACGCAGATCGATCTCTTCAATCTTCGCCAGCAGCTCTTGCTCCGAGACGCCAAGCACCTCGCTCAGCAATTTCCACATGGCGACACAGGACAACGATAAAGCGTCGATTCGTGCCTGAGCCTGATCGCCATCTAGCTTGGCTCGATTGGTCCTCCGATTTGCGTCAGACGCTTCTGATTGAGCTCCGTGAATCCGTGACTGCTGAAGTAACTCCCAAAGCATGGTCGAGGCCCCAAATCGCTGAACAATTCGAATGTGCAAACAATACGCAGCTCGCAAGGGCGACCCGCTGGCCGGCGAGCCGCGGGTCTGAGCCCGGCGGCCCGGCGGGCTCAGAAGCCGACGGTGCCGCGCAGTCCGTTGGACATCGCGAGCCCCGCGAAGGCCACCGAGCTGTTGCTGGCGGCGGTGGCCTGGGCAGTCAGCTGGTAGCCGATGAGGGCCGGGTCATTGGGGACCGCGATCGAGAACGTGCTGCTCCCGGCAATGACCGGCGTCACGAAGAAGCCGAGGTCGGCGGTGGTGTGGATGGTGCACCCGTCCTGCTGGTTCTCATACCACGCGATCTTGTCGTCGCCAAAAGACGCCGACAGCACGTCCGCATCGCCGTCGGCGAATAGGAAGTTCAATGTGCGGTCGGAGGCACGGTGTCTCCATCAGTCCTTTGATATCGCCCTCGCAAGAAGGCGCCAATCCGCAATCGGCCACTCCTCTTCCTGGGCATTTCTCCCGATTCAGAGG
>CALCZA010000030.1 GCA_937906475.1 uncultured bacterium | reverse complement strand
CAGCAGCAGGTGCCTCAGCAGCAGGTGCAGCAGCAACCTCACCTTCCGGCTCGTCATCAGCTTCGCGCTCGCTCACACGAGCACCAATGCCCTTGAGCTGGTCAGCCAGCGAACCGAGCATCGGCATCGCAGCAGCAGCAGTAGCACCAGCAGCCGGCTCGGCAGTCGACGCAGCCGCCGGCGTACCTTGGGCACCTTCTTCGAAGTGCGCTTGGATCAGCGTCAAGCCGATCTTGCGCTCGTCGGTGTCGATCTTGATGACACGCACTTCGACGCGTTGACCAACCTTGACCACATCTTCCGGGTTCTCGACCTTGTGGTCGGCGAGCTCGGAGATGTGCAGGAGACCTTCAAGGCCCTGCTCTAGTTCGACGAAGACGCCGAAGTTAGTGATCTTGGTGACCGTACCCGGAACACTGTCACCGATGTGGTAACGAGCTGGGATGTCGCCGCTCCACGGGTCAGCCTGCAATTGCTTGAGGCCGAGCGCGATGCGCTTCTTCTCTTGGTCAACGGACAGAACCACACACTCGATCTCATCGCCCTTCTTGACGACTTCGTTCGGGTTCGTGATCTTGCGGGTCCACGACATGTCCGTGATGTGCAGGAGGCCATCAATGCCCTCTTGCAGCTCAATGAACGCGCCGTAGTTGGTGAGGTTACGCACCTTGCCACGGATAACCGTGCCCGGCGGGTAGTTCTCAGCAACCATGTCCCAAGGGTTGACCTCGGTCTGCTTCATGCCGAGCGAGATGGTCTGCTTCTCGATATCGATTTCGAGAACGACAACCTCGACCTCATCGCCTTGCTTGACGACTTCGTTCGGGTGGTTGACGCGCTTCGTCCACGACATCTCGGAGATGTGCACGAGACCTTCGACGCCGTCCTCAAGCTTGACGAACGCGCCGTAGCTCATGAGGTTGACGACTTCGCCGTTGATGCGCTTCGCGACCGGGTACTTCTCAGCGATGTTCTCCCACGGTGAAGCACTCTTCTGCTTCATGCCGAGAGCGATACGCTCGCGCTCACGATCGATCTTGAGCACCTTGACTTCTACTTCGTCGTCAAGCTTGACCATCTCGGACGGGTGGTTCACGCGGCCCCACGACATATCCGTGATGTGCAGCAGGCCATCGATGCCGCCAAGGTCGACGAACACACCGAAGTCGGCAATGTTCTTGACCACGCCCATGCGGACTTGGCCTTCCTCGAGTTCGGTGAGCAACTGACTCTTCTTCGCTTCGCGCTCTTCTTCAATGAGCTTGCGGCGCGAGATGACGATGTTCATGCGCTCTTCATCAATCTTGATGATGCGCGCTTCGATGTCCTTGCCAATCCAGTCGCCAATGTCGCCAGCGCGACGAATGTTGACTTGCGAAGCCGGCAGGAAGACTGGCACGCCAATGTCGACGAGCAGGCCACCCTTGATCTTGCGGAGCGCGAGACCCTTAACGGTGTCGCCTTCCTTGTGGGTGAGGATGATGTTCTCCCAACCACGGATCCGGTCTGCCTTGCGCTTGCTAAGCAGGATGTAGCCTTCGGAGTCGTTGATCGCTTCGACGAGACACTCGACTTCAAGACCTGGAACAACTTCCAGCGGGTCGGTGAACTCGTCGATCGAGATCTGACCTTCAGCCTTGTAGCTAACGTCGACGATCACGATGCCGTCTTCTTGGACCTTGAGCACCTTGCCGCGCACGATCTTGTGCGGAGCGAGTTCGGCGACGGTCTTGCCGATCGCTTCATCGAGTTCGGCCAGGGTGGTGCCGCCGAGGGCGTCAGAGGTCAGCCGCGACAACTCGTCGTCGGGCAGTGCAAATTTCTTGATTAGGCTTTTGCCAGTCATCAATGGGTAAGGGGTAAGGGTTAAATGGAAAATCTGGGTCTAGCGGCAATCACCACAGCGGTGATTACTCACGTGAGAGACGATGAAGTATCGGGCCGCCAAATTGGCAACACGACAGACACAGTCCCGTCGGCCGGACCATCCAGCCGCCGGTCGCTGAGGGAGAGGCTCACGCCTCACCACCAGCAGGTGCAGAAGTCGAGGAAGAGGGATCGACCGAATCGGTCGCGGACCCTTTGCTCGGATGCCCGACAGAACCTTCCGGGGGGCATTGCTGCACCGGAGAGTTTGCGGGATGACCCGCATCAGCGGGCACGTTTTCACGATTCTCGGGCGATTCAGCCTTAGCGACTGCAGCCATAGTGGCTGCAACCGGAACGACTGCAGCCTGACCAGCGGCGTCCTGAGAGGCTTCGGGGGCCTGCTCCGCCAACGGTAGCCCTGCCAACTCGGCGACCTTTTGACGTAGAGCCTCGACACCGCCCTCGGCCAGAACCTGCTCAGCCGTCCAGGGTTCGCCATAGCGCACCACGATCTTGCGCGGCCGGGGGAACCAGGCGCCGCGCGGGTAGGCGCGGTGGGAGCCGTCAATGCCAATCGGGACGACGGTAGTTTTGGTGCGCCGAACGAGGAACTCGACGCCTCCTTTGAACACGCCGACGCTGCCGTCCTTGCTGCGGGTTCCTTCGGGGAAAAGACCGACGACCTCGCCAGCCTTGAGGCACTCCGAGATCAAGCGCATAGCCTGCTTCGACGGCGCGTCGCGATCGATCAGCGTCACGCCGACCTGCGACAGCCACCAGCGGCATGGCGCCAGCGAAGCCAGTCCGGCTTGCGCCAAGAACCCGACCCACCGCGTCGCGGTAATGCCGACCATACCCGGATCGAGGTAACTGGAGTGGTTGGCGACCAACAGCACGCCGCCTTCCTTGGGCAACTTGTCGGCACCTTCGCAACGGACGCGGAACCACACCTTGCTGAACAC
Organism: uncultured bacterium; assembly: GCA_937906475.1. Classification (GTDB taxonomy): domain Bacteria; phylum Planctomycetota; class UBA1135; order UBA1135; family UBA2386. Next base: position 19,802 of record CALCZA010000030.1, on the reverse strand, counting down.
CAGCACGAGGAAGCGCGATACCGTCCACCAGAACACACTGCGACGAACGGTTTGCAAACGCACCAACTTGTCGGCACCACTCACAACTCGCCCCGAGGTGAAGATGTATCCGATCCAGAGGAATCTGAGCCGCTGCCAGCAACGAGCGCCAGCAACTGCTCAATCACGGCAGCCGTCGTCAGGCCCGTAGTATCGAGGTAGAGCGCATCGGCGGCTTGCTTCAACGGCGCATCCGAACGCGTCGAGTCGAGGCGGTCGCGCACCATGATCTCTTCGAGCACATCGACTTCGCTGACCTTGCGGCCCTGGCGTTCGAAGTCCTGGCAGCGACGACGGGCGCGCTCACTCGGCGCGGCATCGAGGTAGACCTTCCAGCGTGCGCCCGGGAACACCACCGACCCCATGTCGCGGCCTTCGGCGACGACGGGTCCCTGCATCGCAACACCACGCTGCAAGTCCCCCATGCTCGCTCGGACAAACGACAACGCCGAGACCGCCGAGACCTGTGACTCGACTTCGCGAGTACGCAAGTGTGCACTGATGTCGCGACCGTTCAGCAGCATGTTGCCAGCCTCGAAGCCAAGCTCGGCATCAACCAACGCAGTTTGCATGCGGGTGTGACCGAGGTCGGATTCGCCGGCGCATTCACTCGGGGCGATACCACGCTCGAGAAAGTGCCAGGTGATCGCGCGATACATCGCCCCGGTATCGAGGAACGCATAACCGAGTCGCTGAGCCAGCAGCCTGGCGATCGTGCTCTTACCCGCGCCTGATGGGCCATCGATAGCGACCACATCCGTGGGAACCGCTGCGCTGCTGCCAGTACCTGGCGCGCGCTCCGAGGAATCCGTTCGTTCGGTCAAGCTGTCGCTATCGGTCAAGCTCGCGCTCGGCCAGACGTCGGGGTTAGAGAATCGGGATCGCGGTCCGTGTCGATGCCCAGAAATGAATCAGGAACAGCCGACTTCCGAAGCCCTACACAGGCATCCGGCGGCAAATTGGGCCAGATAGTATAGCGAGCAGGCGCACCGCGAGGCAATGCGGAAAAGCCCGCGGCCGCATCCATTTGGGGCCCGGTATAAGCGGGTCACGCAGACCAGTCACATTCCGGCGGCATGTCCACGGCATCGGCGACCGCCTGATCTGGGCCACTCCGGAAGCTCACCGGCCGCCAGTCGTGGCCGTTTACGACCAAGCCAACGCCTTCCGCATCGAACGCTGGCAGCACGTGGTAGACGCCCGCTTGGAACGGGCCACGGGCGTGCCGGTGGATGTGGCCGAAGATCAACCGCTGCATCCCGACGCCAAAGACCGCTGCCATGGCCCGCGCCGACGGCAAGAAGCGCGTCTGGTCGCCGCTATGGATCACGGCCTGGCTCTTTCGGCGCGCCTTCTCAGCCGCCCGACGAGCCCAAGAAACTGGCAGCCGACGCGCGATCCAACGGGTGATCGGGTGGCGCAACCAACGCTTCGCCCGCTGATAGGGCAGGTCGTTTTGGCACAATTCATCGCCGTGCACGAGCAGCGTATCGACGCCACCGAGCAGCAACCGGTAGCCGCCGGTAACGAGTTCGGCACCGCTGGCACGCACGAACTCTTCACCGAGCAAGAAGTCGCGGTTGCCGACCAACACGACCACGCGCAAACCGGCCGTCGCCGCCGCCCGGAATCGGGCCGCGACATCGCGCCAGACACCAACATGGATCTGGCCGCGACAGACATACGAATCAAACAGGTCGCCGAGCACCAACAACGCATCCGCTTGTTCATGCGCAACGGCGATCGCCGCGTCCAACGCACCGAGCACGCGGTCACCATCGGTTCCAACATGCAAGTCTGAGATCAACACCGCGCGCTCCGCTGGCGCGCCGGTCACGACCTTCGTACCGAGCACAGCGATCACCGAGCAACCTCGAGGAACACCGCGCCGAACGGATCGAGCATGGTCTTGACGAGAGCGGTCTTGCCGTGGTCCTTGCCGTTCAATTCACGCACCTTCAACTGCCGCGGCAAGGTGATCTCAATCGGTATCGCACCGTTCTTGTTGATCTGCCGCATCAGCAGCGGGCGAGCCAGCGCGTTGAGCCGAATGGCCAACACGTTGCGGCCATCGCGCAACTTCAGCGAGACCCGCTCGATGCAAGTAGGCAAACCCTTGCCGGTGACTTCGCACGACGGCCGCACCCGCGCACGACGCAGCGCAGCACGCACGCGGCGGCGCAACTCGCGGGCACGATCGAACTGCCCCTGGTCGAGGCGCCATTCGTTGTAGGCGACCACCGGCGAGTTGAGGTAGTAGGCATAGCCTGAGCCAACCGAGCGCTCGAGGAACGTATCGGAATCGGCCTCCTGGCGACTCGTCTCGCCGCGCAGCAAACGTTCGGCAACCGGCAGACCAGGATCGCGCGCCGTCGAAAAGCCCTCGCGAACCAACAGGTCATCCCAGGCAAAGGAACGCTGCTCGATGCCAAACAACGAGTCGAGCGCGCCGCGTTCACGACGCTGCAACCGCTCGTCGTAGATGGCCGTGGAATGATCGGCCAATAGCGAACCACCGTTGCGCACATAGACGTTCAGAGCGGTCGCCGCACGATCACTAAGCGCGAGTGTGGCTGGCAACACAACGCAGCGTGGCGATTCGTTGAGCAGGCGTTCGGGCAGCGACTTCGCGGTGACGAACTGCGGTTGATGGCCGAGATCCTGCAGCAACCGGATCCAACTGAGGCGCGCCGCCTGGCTGGTGCTATGGGTTGCTTCATACGACGCCAAGCGACGCACCCAGGTCATGCCATCCTTGGCCGAATCAATCATCCACCACGCGCGCACCGAGGCATGCGACTCCACCACCCACACAGGCGACGGCGCGATCTGCGCGCCAGCCAACGCATCGAACTCAGCGCCATGCTCCTCGCAGGCAGCACGCACCGCCGTGCCGAACCTGGTCTCCTTGCCGTCGTCGCCAGCGATCGTTCGGTCGTTCCAAACAACCACGCCAGCCATGCCCTGGCTCGCCATCGCCATCAAACGCGCGCGCACGTACTGGCCGATGTTGATCTTGCCCGCGTCGGTGTCTTTGCCAGGCGGGATCAGAGTTGCGTAACGATGCGCACCGCGCGGCAACAAACTGCGAGCCAACTCGATCGAACCTCCGATGTCGTATGGCTCCGCGATCGTGTGCGACGTGATCAAACGAGCGTAGTCGTGGCCACCGAAGGGGCCCGGCACCGCGAGCCCGGTGAGCCCAACAGGCACACCCGGCACAGCGGCTTGCACGCGTTCGCAGATGGTTCCGACGGCGTTCGCGAATTGGTCGTCGACGAAGTCGAGCCACAACGAGAACGGTCGCATGTCAGCCGGCAACAACCGGTCGCCGAGTTCGCGACTGCGCAACTGGTCGGTCGACACCGGCACCGCGACCTCGAAGTTGAGATAGTGCGTGCCGAGCACGGTGTTCAACGCGTCGACATCGGAGAAGCGCTTGCGAACGTAGCTACGAAAGTCGCGCAAGCAATGCGCGCACTGGCAACTGTCGAGCGGCGCATTGTGGCGCGTCGACGAAGCTTCGTCGGCGAGCGCAACGAACAACATGCCCTCCGGACCGACGCGCCGAGCTTCGCGCGCGGCAGCGGCGGCGGCCTTGTCGATGCGATCGGGTTCGGCAAAGCACGTTGGCCGCACCAACTGCGACGCATCGCGCGTGCGCTCGAACAATTGTACGACCGGCTGCCACTCCTTGTCGCGCAGTTCGAGCAAGCCCTTGCCGATCGGCTGGTCGAGGTAGAAGCGCAGGCCGAGTGAACGTAGCGGCGTCGCGTCGCCACCGCGCCCTAGCTGCACCGCGGTGTAGCCCGATTTGCGCGCCAACTCAGGACCGGCTTTGCCGTCGGCGCACCACAGGATGCGCTCGAAGCGCTGCGGTGCTGCGACCTTTGCCTTCTGAGTGGACGACGATTGCGCCGGCAACGCCGTGATGCCGCAAAGCATGGCGAGCAAAAGGCCCACCACTAGGTCGGCACGCAACGACAGCGAGTTCGGGCGGGACAATCGAACGTTCACGCGGAGCCTGGGCATAAGACTGCTAGCAGTTTGGTTGCGCGTTCGGGGTCGGAACGGGGGACGGACTTGGATCGATCGCATGCCGGGCCCAAATCAGGGCATCAGCAGGCGTAAAGGCTACTCGATTCCGTAGTCCTTCAGCTTCTCCCACAAAACCTTGCGGGAGATTCCGAGCACCGAAGCCGCCTTAGTGCGGTGGCCGCCGACGCCACGCAGCACGTGCTCTAGGTGGGCACGCTCGGCGATAACCAGCACTTCGCGCAGAGTCTGCAGCTGTTCCGCGGGCTCCAGGGCCGCCCGGCGGGTCTTGTCGACCGGCAACAGGTGCTCTTTTTTGAGCACAGTGGCGCTGCCCGACAGAGCAATGGCCTGGCTGACCCGGTTCTCGAGTTCGCGCACGTTGCCGGGCCATGAATAGCCGCTCATCGCCTCGAGCACGTCGGTCTTGATCGTATAGTTGCGGCCACCACCAAGCTTGTCGACGAAGTGACGGACCAGCAACGGCACATCACCCTCGCGATCACGCAGGCCCGGCAGGGTCACCGGCACGACGTTAAGGCGGTAGTACAAGTCCTCACGGAACTTGCCATCGCGCACGTGATTGAGCAGCGGCACCTTGGTCGCGGTGACGACACGAATATCGACCTTCACGAGGTCTTCGCCGCCGACACGTTCGAACTCACGTTCTTGCAGAACGCGCAGCAGTTTCACCTGCACGGCCATCGGCATGTCGTCGATGTCGTCGAGGAAGATCGTGCCGCCGTCGGCTACTTCGAAGCGACCGCGGCGTTGCCGCTGAGCATCGGTGAACGCACCGCGCTCGTGGCCGAACAGTTCGGTTTCGAGCAGCGTGTCCGGTAGAGCCCCACACGACAGCGCGACGAACGCACGATCTTTGCGGGGACTCAGATGGTGGATGGCACGAGCGATGCGCTCCTTGCCGGTGCCGCTCTCCCCTTCGATCAGCACCGAAGCATCGGTGACCGCCACGGTGCGCACCATCTTGACCACGGCCTGCATGGCACGGCTTTGGCCAATGACTCCGGGCAGGCCACCTTCGTTGGTCTGGAGTTGCTCCTTGAGGCGCTGGTTCTCACTCAGCAACGCGCGGAACTTGCCGATGCGCTGCAAGCGGTCCACAACGTGCTCGTTGAGGAACGGCTTCTGGATGTAGTCGTCGGCCCCGAGTCGCATCGCTTCGACCGCGTGCTCGACGCTCGCGTAGGCCGTCATCATGATCACTTCGGTGTCGGGCCGCGCCTGCTTGGCCGCCTGCAACACCTGCAAGCCATCGGCGCCGGGCAGACGCACATCGGTGATGACCACGTCGTAGCTGCGCTTCTGCAGTTCGGCGATGCCCTCTTTGCCGTCGCCAACGTGCTTGACCTCGTAGCCAGCGCCCTCGAGATCATCAGTCAGGGTCACCGCAATCGTCTGCTCATCTTCGACCAGCAAGATCCGCATTTGATCATGAGCCATCGCGCCGTTCGTCCACCGGTGCTCGATCGACTGCTTCGTCGTCGAGGGCGAAGTCGTCGTCACCCAGCGGCAACGAATTGCCCAGCCCACCATCGCGAAGCTGGGTCTCGCCAAACGAGGCCACCTGATCGCCACCACCACTGGTGGCGTATTCCAGTGCCGTCTCAGCTTGCGACAGCAAAGAATCAAAGAACAGCGTGCCCTGATCATCGCAAGCGGTCAGACCGACGCTGGCGGTCAGCGACAGCGGACTGCCGTCGACCGTGACCTCGACCTCGAAGAACGCCTCGTGCAGACGGTCAGCGACCATGCGCGCTTGGTCAAGATCGGTGTGTGGCATGACCAATAGGTAGCGGTCATCGTTGGTCGTGCCGAGCATGTCCGAACCGCGAGTCTTCTCGCGAACCAGCAGGGCCACAGCGTGCTTTACGGACTGCCGCAGATTGCTGCCATGGAGGTCGGCGAGTTGCGCGATACGATCGACCTGCAGCAACACAATCCCCATGGGAATGCCGTGTCGACGCGCTCGAGCAAACTCGTTCTTCATCAGGTGCAGAATCTGAGCCTGAGAAAACAACGAACTGCTCAATAGCCCGTCGTTATCGACGGGTGACTGGCGGCCCCCTCCAGAGCGGCCCTTGCGGAAGCCTGGTCTAGTCATCTTTAGTTGGCAACCCGACGGCAGAGCGTTGGGCTGCTAAGTTACCACTATCAGTAGTCATCGAGCAGACTACTGATTCGGCTGAACAGAAGTTCAGTAACTACCTCTTCGACAAAAAAATACGGGCCTCAGCCGGTCAGAACTGAGGCCCGCGAATGCGGGTCAGGCTACGCAATGGAGAGGGCGGTTAGGGAGGGGGATACTGGTCTCCACCACACAGCCAAGACCCGACGGTGTCTGCTGGATCAAGATCGGGTCAGGATCTCGAACTGTCCCCAATGGTCAATCAGGGACTTAGCTAACGAATCAGTCAGAGAGCATTTCACTGCGAATGACACTCACGAATGAAGTCATCCCCGGTCCTCGTCGATCGCAACCAGGCTAGTCACGTTCTACTCGGGCCAGAGGGTCATCATGCCAGGACTCCACGAGATTTCAACACCCACCTAACGGTATTTTCGACAGAGAGCATCAGCCTAATACGTCACTCAGAATGGGGTCGAGATGACCATAAGATGCTCTGAAACATCGTCTTCAGCCGATGTCACCGAAACTTCAGCGGCAAGCTCTTGCCACAATCAGTGCAGACTTGCTCGCTGAAAAGCCAACATTTCACAAACTACCAAGGCGGCCAGAAATGGCCCGAGACGGTCCGCTTACTCGCCGAACAGGTCCTGGACCCAGGTGAGGATCCGGTAGATGTCGAACTCGGGTTCCTTGTACTTCAGCACAAGCAACGCGATCAGGATCACGGCGACGAAGATCGCGCCAAAGATCAACTGAGCGGTCATACGGGCCACGAAGCCCTTGCCACGGTGGGCTAGCGACGGCCCCTTGGCGGTTCGCCCCCCACGCAGGATCCAATCGCGGTGCGCGACGAGACCTTGCTGAACGAGTCGCTGCTCATCCACGTCCTCGGCAAGAACGGCCTGGGTGACCGCCTGCCAGGGAAACTCGGGAGCGCTCTGCTCGACGGTGCGCCGAAGCTGCTCCATCTTGGCCTTGGACACAGTCCCGGCCAACAACCGCAGAGAGGTGTCACCGACGGCGCGCAGGGTTTGCTCGGCGTCGGTCAGATTTGGTGGAGTCTCGCTCATCTTGCGGTCCCCTGCCTAATTCGCGGTCCTATGCCTAATTCGACCGGCCGCGCTTGCCACCGATCCGGTTCAAAACACAGCCCATCAGGCCAAAGACACAGCCCAGAGGCCGTGCCTTGATCGGGCCCTAGGTCTTTAGGGCTTGAGCCTTCGCAAAGGCGCTGTTGCGACCACGAATGGCCTTCACCAGTGGGAAAGACACGGTCTTGTCGCCCTTCTGCAGGGTGATCAGGCCACGCTTGATGACCTTGGTGCAAAGCCTCAGAGTCATCACGGTGCCTTCCGGCGTCATGATGCGAACTGGCTGCAAGTTCGGCTTGAACTTACGCTTACTGCGACCGGTGACGCGACGACCAACACCGCCGTCCTTCTTGGCCAGACCGCGGCGCTTGACCTTGTTACCAACTCGGGTGCGACGACCGCTAACTGCACAAACTCTGGACATGGTGGGCTTCGGGGTTCGGAAGGGGCGAACAAGATAGCCACACGGAGAGCAAACGCAAGGGCAGAGATCGCTAGATGTTTGCCAGCCGCCAGCCGGTCGAGCCCCAGATGCCCCCCGGGGCCTCGATCGACAACACCGGCAACCATCCCACCGACAAGAGGTTCGAGCCTCCGAGATCCACACAGCCGAAGCCCCTTGGCCCCAACGGCTAGGCGCAAGACTCGGCCGTGCTCAGGCCCCTTCCCGGCGCCCTCAAAGCCGCAACCAGAGCCCAATCGAACCAGACCGCGCGTGGCTGGCGAATCCGAAACAACGAGGCAAGCTCGCCTGGAGCGCTCGAGCGCATTCTAAACGCCACGCTTCGACCAGCTAGCAGCCTACGTCTGTGCGCCTGGCTACCTGGGCGCGGGCGAGACGTGCGCCTTGTAGCGCGCCAAACGCTCTTCATATTCGGCGATGCCCTTACCGCCCTTCTTGAGCGCCAGTTCCTGCAGTTCGACCGCGTCGGTAATCCGGCCGACCAAGAACATGGCCAATGCCGCCGTATCGAACTCGAAATATTCCATCGAGTCGCGCTCCTCGAGCATGCGCTCGACCAGCCCCACAGCAAACCAGTCGTAACGCCCCATCGTCGACAGCTGAGTCATCAAGTGCCAACTGTCGTTGTTGATGCCCACGCGCAAGCCTTGATCCTTCAGGTAGACCGTCATCACGCCCTTCGCAGCCTTCTCGTTGGCGGCGCATCGCAGCGCCACGATGTAACGACCAGCGGCCAACAGTCGCTTGTCGGCACCGAGTTTCGCTGCCGTATCGAGAGCGTGCTTCGCGAGGTCGCTGTGAATCTGCGGGTTCTCGTCGCGCGCTAACAACATCGCGTAGTCAAGACAGCCCTCGGCCGACTGCATGACGAGTTTCCGACTACGCATCGCTTGACGACCAGCCTCACGACCATCGCCAGCCATGACCAAGGCGCGCAAATACGCGAGTTGCACGCCGGGATCAAACTTGGTCGCCTTAGCCGCCTTCGCGAGCGGTTCTCGCAGCACGGCAAGAACCGAGGCCCGGCGCGAGTCCCCGCGCAACACTAGGTCAGCAAACACAGCCAACGGCCGCGGGTCGTCGCCAAGCTGTTTGGTCGCTTGCGCCAACCATTGCTTCGCTGCGTCCGGATCATTCGACTTGGTTGCCAACGTCAAGTAGAGCAAGCCACTGAGCAAGCCGTCGCGTGGCGATGCGGCAACCATTGGCTTGAGCGCCGCAACCGTCGCCGGCCCGACGGCATCGTCAAAGCAATCTGGCAAGTGCACGCGTTTGCCAGCGGCGCGCGCTTCAGCCACGAGATCGCACTGGTTATCGAGCACGTGTTCGATGGCATCCGCCAAGCCTGCACCGGGCCTACCGACAAACGAGACCGTGCCATCTTTGGCCAGCACCAACACGTTGGTTCGATACTCCTGATTGACCGTCAACCAACCACGCTCGGTGCGGCCCGCATCATCCAGCACCACCGAACAGCGACCCCATCGCTCGAGACCCAGTTGCGGTTCGCCAGCGACCGATGCGATCACGCGCACGCCGCGCGCCGCATAGCGCGACTGCAATTGCGACAGGTAGCCCGCGTCAGCCTGCAACAAGTGCGGCATCTGCGAATAGAATGCCCAAACGGAGCACACCGGCGCGTCGCTGGAAGCGACCTCTACTGGTTCGCCCTGCAACCATTTGTGCCAATGCGCCACGCCAATCTTGCCACCAAGTTCGGCCTGCGCCGTCACCGACAACGTCGAGAAGAGCGCTACTGCGCCCCATTGAATCATGCTGTGCAACTGCATCTTATCCCTGAGTTAGCGAAGTGGCTGAGCGAGCAACGCCGCATGTTGGTCTTGGTAGGCCGTGGCGAAGAGGTCTAGCGATCGCATTTGACCAACGACGCCTTCGATCATCTGATTCAGGCCACGCGATAGCGCGACGACCGCGGCAGCCGGACCGGATTTCTGCAGCGGTTCGACGTGGCGGAACTCGTCGCGGAACACCAACTGGCCGTCGCGCTCCAGCCACAGTTCGATCGTCACGCGCGCCTCTGATCCGTGCTCAGCCTGCGCCTCGACGCAGTCAACAATGCGACCGTGCAGCGCCCCCGCGGCACAGTGATCGACTTCGATCGCGGTGCGATCCAGGCGCAGGAAGCGGCGGCGGAACGGACCGACAAACAGTTCACGACACGAATCGACTGCGGTCAAAAACACCGCCAGGGCGCCATCGAGCATCGGCTCAACCATCGCCCCGAGCCGCGTCACCGGGTCCGGCTTCGCCGCGACCTCGTCATCGGCGACCAGCCGCTCGATCGAAACCAGCGAGAAGTAGTCGAGCATCGGCTGACTGACCCCACGCAATTCCATCTCACAGCCGGCGGTCTTGGCCTTACGCATCCCGGCCACCACGCCCCCTAGCCCAGCCGAGTCAAAGCTCTCCACGGCCTCCAAGTCGACGTAGACCCGCTCTGGCTTGCCGCGCAGGGCGCGGTCCAGGTCGGTCTCCAGGGCGGTCACGTTGGCGCGGTCCAACGTCGCCCCGGCAGTAATTGTCGGGTACGTCACGGGGGAAACGGGGGGGATGAGATGCTGTATTCGGTGCTATCGGCCAATCGGCACCGCCGCTTGACCACCGAAGCAGTCATTCCGCCGGGGTGGCCCCTTCCGCTCGGGACCTAATGACGCAAGAATTGTCCTAGTCGCAATATCCCTCTCACGCGCCCCGTCCGAGCTAACCCGACCCGTCCGGCGGGTGACCCGACTCATGAAGCCTACGACCCTTCTGTGGATAGCCAGTTCTCTGGTGACCTGTGCCGTTCTGGCAGCCTGCGCCAGCACCAATCCCCCAACCGCTAACGAGGCTGAGCAAATTGCGAACGCTCGGAGCTTGCTCGACTCGACGCCCGACCGGGCCGCCGACACCGCCGAGGATCTGCTCAAGCAGAACCCTCAGCTGCGCGAGGCCCGGCTCCTGCTAGCGGAGAGTTCGCTGGCGATGTCGCGCAACCCAGACTTTGCAGGCAAGAAACTGCACCTGCTGGATGCGACTCGCAACTTCCACGACGCACTCAACGACACCGAGAACGAACCCTACGCCCGCGAGTGGCGTCTGCTCGCAGAGGGCTACCGGGATCTAGGCGAGTGGTTAAAGGGCAGCCAAGCCGCGATTCGTTCGGCCGACGGCTTCCAGCAACGCCAGGGCCTCGAAAACACCAAGCAATACGCGTTGTCGCGACTAGTCGGTGCCGACTGTGACTACCGCCTGTTTGTCGATGCGCGCCAACCTGAGATGCAGGCCGGCAAAGCCGACATGAACGGCATCGTGCCACCGGAGCCGCGCACCCGGGCACTGGCCAACGTCGCAATCGCCGGCTACGCCGAAGCGCGACTCGACTACCCGGCTCACTGCAACAATCAGTTGGCCATCATCCAACGTTGGCTTGGGCAGAACGGCGAGGCGATCCGCACCTATGAGCGCGGCGTCATCAACAACCCAACCGAAACCGCGATCCACGATGCCTACATCAACTGGATGTGCGATCTGGGCCAGGAAGACGCGCTTGTTGGCGGTTACCGCCGCTTCGTTCGCGAGAAGCCGAATGCCACGATCCTACGCTGGTTCCAAGGTCGCGCGATCTACAAGCGCGCCGACCGCCTGCGCCGCGAAGGCAATTTCCAAGGTTCGATCGCGATCTACCAAAAGTCGCGCGACGTGTTTGCCGAGTATCTCGCGCTGACGCCACAGCACCGCGAAACGATCAGCCAATGGCAAGCACTGTGCGATTTGTCGATGGCGCGCTGCGCTGCCGACAACGGCGACCTCGAAGCTGCTGAGAAGCACCTCTTGAGTGCCGGCGAGACTTCACCCAAGGCCACCGAATACGTCGATGGCAAACCGGTGATGCCCGACACCTACGGCAACCACTTCACGGGTGCTGCTTTCGCGATCCACCTGGCACTGACCGAGAGCCCCGACAAGGCACTCGAGCGCACGCTGAAGTTCAACGAAGCAATCGTCAGCCGCTTCCCCGACCAGTGGGGCTTCATCTACAACAACGCAGGCTTGGCCGCGCGCGACCTCGGCGTGCAACTCGCGTCGAATGGCGACGAGTCGGCCGCGAAGGCACTGTGGGAGCGCAGCTACCAGCACTACGTCAAAGCTGTAGAGCTGTCGCCGACCGATGCGCGCATCGTCAACGACTGCGGCTTGATGTTGATCTACTACCTCAACCGCGACCTCGACAACGCCCGCCAGCTATGCGAGCGCGCGATCGAAATCGGCTCGACGCAACTCGCCGAGATGGGCGATGACGTCACCGAACAAGAACGTCACCTGCTCGAAGAAGCAGTCGGCGACGCATGGCAGAACATCGCCGTATTGCTGCGCACGCACAAGCAGGCGCCGTTTGAGGACTACCAGCGCTTCTGCGAGGAAGCTGTGAAGTTCTACCCCTACCAACGTCGCGAAGCGGCGGCGATGCTGCGCAACAAGGGCGAGAACAACCTTGGCTCAACGGCGCGCGGCACGGCATCGGGCAGCAACTCGGGTTCATCCAACGCCAGCGCGGCAAGGAGCGAGCAGCAGAGTGGTGCCGCCGAGGCGCTCAAGAAGGCGATGCCCGAACTCGAAAAGCACGCGGCAAACGAGGACTTTGACTCGGCCCTCAACGTGCTCGACAAGCTGGCTAAGGTTTGCAAGAACCACGCCCCCTACCGAGTCATGCTCGGCAAGATGACGTGGCGCCTCGCCAACCAGGCCCGCGACAGCGGCCGCAAGGGCACCGCGGCGTTCTACCAAGACGCGATGAATGCGTTCAAGAAGGCCGTCGAACTCGATCCGGAACCGATCGAGCCACGCCAGATGCTGGCGCAGGCGCAGTTCGACAGCAACCAACCACAGCAGGCTGCGGAGACGATCTCTTCGCTGCTGATGCACATGCAGTCCAAGGGTGGTGGCACCGAGGAGCAGGTGCTCGCGGCGCACGCGCTGCGGGCTAACGCCGCGTCACGCGCCTATGCAACGGCCAAGAACGGCGGCAACAATGACGTCGGTCTGTTGACGTCATCGCGCACATCGATGCGCTGGCTCGAGCAAAAGAGCAAGCTGACGCCAGAGCTTCTCAAGCTGTGGTCGACGACCGAGCAGTGGGCCGAAGCCCCTGCCGAAGCGACCAACGTCTACGTTCGCGCCAGCGAACGCGCGCCAGCTGACTTCGCCATGCTCGAACTGGTGGTCAGCACCGCCGCGTCACAGAAGCAGTTGCCACTAGCAATCGCTTCGCTCAAAAAGCGCGACGATGCGGGCACCATTTGGTATCTCGGCAAGGCGCAATATTACGTTGCGGGCGACCAACGCCAAGACGGCAAGACCGACGATGCGGTGAAGACCATCGACGCGGCCATCGCAAGCTTCACCAAGTCGATGACCAAGAACGCTGGCTACAAGGATAGCTGCGAGCAATGGATCGCGATGTGCCTCGGCAAGCAGGGCAACATCGCCTTCTCGCTCAAGCAGTACGACGTGTCCGAGAAGCTGCTGCTGCAAGCAACTGCCGCTCGACCCGACCTGATCAACCAGGACCTGGGACTGACCGAGACGACCAAGCGCGGCATCCTGTTCTTGGTCGACTACTACCGCCGCAAGAACGACATCCAGAAGTGCGAGTCGATCAGCCGTGCAGCCGCCGAATCGGCGCTCAGCGACACCGATCTGCAAAACAACTCGGGACTGTTCGCGCGCGACTACGGCAACCAGATCGAGCGCAACGGCAAGGTCAAAGAAGCGCAAGAGATGTATGAGCAGAGCTACAAGGCGTATGGACGCGCTGTGCAGCTTGATGGCACCAACGTTCGCCTGCGCAACGACCTCGCGTTGATCGCGATCTACCACCTCGACCGTGATTGGGACAAGGTCAAGAGCTTGCTCGACTCAGCGATCACGGATGGCGAGCGCACGTTGGAGGACTCGCCACCGGATGACGCCGACGAGAAGCAGCAACTCGAGGAAGCTGTCGGCGATAGCTACGAGAACCTCGCGCTGTGGCACCTCAAGCACTCCAAGGATGGTGCTGCCGCCAAGGCCGCCGCGACCAAGAGCCAGGACTACTATCCCGGCAAGCGTCGCCCAGGGGCACGCCGGCATCTGCGCAGCGCGGAACAACTCTTGCAAGGCAAGTAGGTATGCAGATCGCCTCGTGTTTGTTCCTGCCCCTCGCGCTGCTCGCCGCTCTGCCGGCGCAACGCGGGGAAACGCCTCCGACAAGGCTGGCTCCGACCACCACGACCCAGGCGGCAGCGGCAGCGCAAGACCCCATTATCGTAACGCAGCAGGAACAAAACCAGTTGCGAGCGACGGCGTTCAAGGCCGAGAACGAGGGCCGCTACGGCATCGCCGGCGACGCGTTCCTTAAATTGTCGAAGTCGGCCCCCAATCGCCTGGACTGGACGATTGCTGCCGGCCGGTGCCTCGGCCGCAGTGGCCGCTTCGCCGATGCAATCGACTTGCTCGACGCCGGCCGTAAGCGCTTCGATGGCGACATCGAGATCTCGGCAATGCTCGCGCGCACGCTGCTACTGCAGACCGAGAGCGTCGCCGACATGGTGCACCCCGAGGTCATCTGGGCGGACGCTGCCGAGATCGCCGAAGCAGTATTGAAGGCCCACCCGGACCACGAAGACTGCCGTCTGCTGCTCGCGCAAGCGCGCTACCTGATGGGCAACTGGGATGAAGCGGTTCGCCAAGCTCAAGAAGCAGTCACGCGACATCCACAACGCCCGGGCGCGCACGTGCTGCTCGGTCGCATCGCGACGGATCGGTTCCGCCGTTTACTGAAGGGCTACCAAGAAAGCGACGCCACCGGCCGGGAACAGAGTGAGTTGGTTGCCAAACTGCACGCCGAGCGGGTTCGCGCCAAGCAAGCGTTCCTGAAGGCTGCCGAACTGGACGCAACACGTGCTCACCCGCATGTTGCCCTGAGCCAACTCGCCTCCATCGATGGCAAGTCGGAAGAGGCCAAAGCGCATCTGCGCACCGCGCTCACGATTGACCCAGACGTTGCGGTCGACCACGACATGTTGACGGCTGGCATGAGTCAGCAACAGCGACTCGCCTTCTACCAAGGCCTGCGCGAAACGTTCACCAAGGCATCGACGCTGCCAACGGCAATGCGCGCCAAGAAGATCGCGACACTGCAGTTCCACGAAGGACGTGCGCAACTGGATGGTTTGCAGTTCGCGGCGGCGCGAGCCTCGTTCCGCCTCGCCATGGCCGGTGACCCCAAGGCCAAGAACGCCCACTACTACTGCTTCCTCGCTGCCTACTACCTAAAGGACTACGACGACTCGGAGCAGCACGCTGCAGCCTATGCCCGCGCCGGAGCGCCTGCGTTTGCGGATGTCTTGCGGGCCGTGTCCGCGAGCGATCGCGTGCAGATTGCCGAGATGATTCTCTTCCTTGGCAATCGCGCCTACACCGCGAAGCGTATCGAAAACAGCCGCGACCTGAACCACGTCATCGCGTGCCTCAAGGACTCGGCAGACGCTTGGAATAACCACGCGTATCTATGTCGCGAGACCAAGCAGTTCAAGAGTGCCTATTCCTCGTATCAACACGCGATCGAGAAGGAGCCGACGTCGGCACAGCTCTGGAACGACGCCGCGGTGGTGCTGCAGTATCACCTACCAACGGCCAAGAACTTGGCCAAGGCACGCACGATGTATGAGCAGTCGCTGCAACTCGCGACCAAGACACTCGCCGACAAGTCGATCAGCGAACAGCAGCGCACCTTCGCCGAAGAGGCTCAGGTCAACGCGCGGGCGAACATCGCCGAACTCGACAAGTTATCGAAGGGCAAGTAGCCCGCTTCCCAGCGAGCCCTTGCTCGCCAAACCGGCGACGCGTTACGAGCCTGCTCGCAACCGTTCGGCGAGGTTGCTGTAGTTGCGATAGCTCGTCACATCCGGCGGCCCCGGGGCATAGCGCCAGATCAAGCCGCCCAGGTCATCGCGCGGGATGGCGACCAGAGAACTCGACACCGTCGCGTAGTTTTCGCCGTGCTTGCAGACAGCATGAAAGCCATCTCCGCCACGATCTACCACTGCACTTGCGAGCGCCTGCAAACGATCATCAGTGGCCAAGCCCGCGACCAACGCCGGACCAAGATTGCGCGGCGACCACTCGCCGGCCGCATGTTCATTCGTCAGCGATAGCACCGGGTCGTGCCATTCGTCGCAGCTCAACTGGCCCCTGGCGTTGCGGATCACAACCATGCGATCACGATCCGCGACCACCAGTTGGAAGCCTGAGTGCTGACGTTCGCGCACCGTCGCCAGCACGGCTTGCACACCAGACTCGACATCGCCGTGATCGAGCGCGACGTGCGGCAGGTGACCACGCGATGGCGCGTCCGCAAGCAGCGGCTCGCCGAACACGTTCGTCAAACCTGCGAAGTGACCGAGATCATTGACGCACAACCACGTGCCGCCCGCGACCCGATCGCGCGGCGACAAGATGCGTCGGCGTTCGCCTTCCCAGATTCCTGGCGGCGCTGCCTTGCGGCCAGTTTGTTCATCACGGTTCGCGGCGATGATCAGCGGGTGATCGACCGACAAACCTCGTAACACGATCAGCGAGCACATGTTGGTTTTCTCAGGTAGCAGGACGACGCTCGACCCTGCGCAACAACAACATCCCCGTTCCGGCCACGCCACACAACAGTGCCCCGACAACGAAGGCAAAGCGGAAGTCCGGACCGTCGTCGCTGCGAACCACGAAGGCCCCCAACAACGGTCCCAAAGCCAGCCCGAACTGGATACAGCTCTGCACCAGCGCAAACGCCAGGGTGCGATGTTCGTCGGGCACGCGCTTGCTCATGGCCGCGAACGCCAACGTCATCGAACCGGCCATCGCGCACGCACAGACACCTCGCATCAGCAAGAATTGATCAATATTGCCGACCAAAGCCGTCAGCCCCTGCACAACGGCGAGCGCCATGCTGAGCACGATCAGGCACAGCAGCGGCCCGTGCCGATCCGCCATGCGCCCCCAAATCGGCGTGCAGAACCACTGCGCGATCGCCAACACACCGAACGCCAAGGCAATCGTGCGATCGATCGCCAGGCTTTTGGAAGCACTGATCGCAAGTAGCACGCTCTGCGGTCCCAGTTCGCGCACGAACAGGGACACCATCGGCTCAAAGATGTTCTGCCCAAGCCGCAGCACCATCACCAACAACAGCAGCGTGGCCAAGACCCGGTTGCCAAGCATGCTTTTACAAGCGCGCCAGAAGCCACCGAAGAACGAGTGACGACGTGCCGCAGCCAATGGCGGTACGTCCACCACTCGCACATTCAGCCAGATTCCCGAAACCAGCGAGAACACGCTCGCGACCCAGAACAAGGCGCTGCGACCAAACAACCCGGTGATCTCCGCGCCCAAATACGGCCCCAACAGCGTGCCAAGCGCCATCGCTGTTTGCAGACGCGCAATGACGCGGCCATGCACGTAGCGAGGTAGTTGCCCCGTGCCCAACGCCATCACCGGCGCGACGTAGCCAGCGAACATGCCTTGGCAAACGCGGATCGCCAATAGCCACGTCAGCGACGGCGCCAGCGGCATGCAAGCAGTCGTGACGGCAATGGCGATGTTGGCTCGAACCGCCATGCGCTTCTTGCCATAGCGATCACCCAACTCACCCCAGATCGGCCCCATGCAGGCAGCCGTAAACGGACCGACTGCGAAGATCAGCGCAGCCCACATTGCGACCTGCTGCGGATCGCTGATTTCGAACTCTTCCTCGATATAGAGCGCTAGCACCGGCAAGAACGCCATCAGGCCCATCGCCGTTGTGAACAGGCTGAGCCATGCCGCTCGGAAGTTACGCCGTCCTGGATGCAAGCATCGCTTCTACCTGCACGCGCCGCTGGATCGCCAAGGAAAAGCGGCCCGAAGTGCACCGGCACAAGCCACTGCTGACATGCACACATTGCTCTCCCGAGTGCTCCTGCGCGCCATGGTGTTCGCCGCGGCCTCGACCGCGCTATCAGCACAACTCACAATCCATGGCAGCGAAGAACTGGCGCAGTTAGCCCGACACACCAAGTCAGTGCTGCGGGAGCAACCCGCAAAGACCAGCGCAGACCTGTGGCACATGATGGTTGCGCACCTGCGCCTCGGCCAACCCCACGAGGCCCGAGCCTTACTGACGCAGCACCAAGGCTCAGAGCAACCCGAGTTCATCTTGGCGGCGTTCGCCACGCTGCAGCGCACCACTGGCGAAAGCCTGCTGTCGAGTGCCCGCCGGCGCACCCTCGAACGCGCCCTCAACGAGTCAGAGCAACAGCCGTTCTCGTGCTTCCGCGATGCCGCTCTGCAGATTCATGGCCGCTACTGCTTGGCCCAGCTAGATGACGACGCAATGCGAAGCCACCACGAAGGCACTGCCACGACGCGCTTGCTAGCCCTCGAAAGTGAGACGTGGCAACCCGGGCGAGGCCATTACCGGCCAACTCCTTGCCGCGGACAACTGCTCGTTCCCGCACCCGCCGATGCGTCGTTGCTGCAACCGCTGACCTTCGGCATGTTGCTCGCCTCGGGAGATCGTATGACCCAACACCTGACGAACACGCTTGCCGCGGCGCGCAGCAACTCGAAACTGCGATGGCAATCAAACCTATCGCCAAACAACACCGCCGCATTGCTACTAACGGCCGCGGCGCAAGTCTCCGATCACGACGCCACTTCAGAAGCCTACGCAATTGTCGTCAAGCAACGTGCCGAGGACCCCGGCACGGCGGCGCGCAACCTCAATGCTGCCCTGCAGGCGCTCACGGGCGTGCGATTGGCTGCCGGTGCCGGGCTGAGCCCACGGTGGCTGCGGCTAGCACCATGGCTACCGGACGGCGTTGACACGCTCGAGATGCGCGGGATCCAGTGGCTCGCGCACGAACTGACGGTGTCACTTCAACGGCTTGAGGCCCCGCAGCACTTGCGGGTTGTCGTCAACCTGCAGCATGGCAAGTCGCAAGAACTGCGACTCGTCGTAGGTAACCGCTGGCAGCAGTTCGTAACCAAAGTCAGCACCAAGCAACCCTTCGAATGCGAGTTACCAGGCGCCAAGTTAACGTCACCTAAAACGTCACCGGCGAACGCGGAAGCGGATCACAACGCGCTGCGTCGGTTCCGCGCTCACTGCCGGTGACGGGTTAGCGGTAGCAGATGGCTTTGCTTCGCTGGCGGGATCGCTGACGGCCGGAACGCGAAGCGCTTTCGGCTTGCCCGGGGTCGCGCTCGGCTCGGGTCCACCGCGGCCCGCGCCATCGCCTCGCTTCAGATCAGGCTTAACGAGACGCACTTCACCGGTGCGACACTGGCGGGTCTTGACGTTGTCCGAGTATTTACGCAACGCGATCAACAACTTGGCAACTTCGGACCTAGGCCCAACCACCAACCAGTCGCGTTGCTCAAGACCACCACCATTGGCAACCCGTTCACCCGGAGTCGCCGACTTGCTTACATCGTCCAGCGGTTTGGCCTTCGCCTCGCTGGCCGCAGGCCCAACCGCGAACAACTGCAGCCCACCAATCGACACGATGCCCGCATCCAACTGCTCATGCGTCGCAACATCGACCTCGTCGCGGTTGCGTTCGGCCTGGCTCCACTCGACCTCGGGCTGCATCTGTGTATCGAAGAACCGGTCCAACACCAATGCTTGAGCCTTAGCCGTCGACCCCAGGTAGAAGTCATCAAACTCCGCTTGGGACTCGGCTCGCTCTCGATCCGCTAACAGCGCCTCGGCTTCCTTAGCCAACTCGAAGCGAACAGCGAGACCTTCGAGCGTGACTAACGGCAACACCTCGCCAACAGACTTCTGCTCGGACAAGCGCATGAGGTATTCACGGTCCCGACCATTGCGAGCTTGGCCCATTTGACGGCCGCGAATGGCTACGGATCCAGGCGGCACGGAATCCCTGGGGCCATCATAAGCGGCCTCGGATTCAACCGATACTTCGAGCGTCGTCTCGACCGGCGGCGGCAC
>CALCZA010000029.1 GCA_937906475.1 uncultured bacterium | reverse complement strand
AGTGACGTCATGAAAAAGTGACGTCATGAAAAAGTGACGTCATGAAGCAGCTGCTCGAAGTTCTTTCGCTCGGAGTCCATACCGATCTAGAAAGCCAACCAACCCGGTGATTGCGATGATCAACTTCGCAATCAAACGAACCCCAAAGAACCAGTTAATCGAACATAACCAGATGCCAGCAAAGACACATGTAGACGCGGACATCATCGCGAATAGTGAAACCCAGGGTGATTCGAATCGGCACCTTCGCCAATCAAAATCAACACGCATGAAAAGCCTCCTCTTTGGTTGGGCGGCACTCGTTGCTGCATGCTCGACGTCAACACAAATCGATTCAGCACATGGTGACTCAGACATCGTGACGAGTGCCGGCAACATTGCTGAATGCCCAGTAATGGGCGGAGGCACCGCTACAAGTCGAGTCGCCGATGCAACTGGTGCCTATACAAATAGAGATTGGTGGCCGAACCAACTCAACCTTGAGGCTCTGGATCAAAGCGATTCGGCAAGCAGCCCAATGACTGAGGGGTTCCACTACGCAACAGAGTTTGCAAAGCTCGACCTCAAAGATCTAAAGCAAGAAATCGCAGCGATGCTGACGACATCACAAGACTGGTGGCCGGCTGATTATGGCAACTACGGCGGGCTGATGATCCGTCTCGCATGGCACAGCGCCGGCACCTACCGCGTGACCGACGGACATGGCGGATCAGCCTCAGGTATGATTCGATTTGCACCACTCAACAGTTGGCCTGACAACGGCAACTTAGACAAGGCGCGTCGCTTGTTGTGGCCGATCAAGAAAAAATACGGCAACAAGATTTCATGGGCTGACCTACACATCCTCGCCGGCAACGTGGCGCTGGAAACTATGGGCTTCAAGACACTCGGCTTTGCCGGCGGTCGCGAAGATGTGTGGGAGCCAGAGACGGTCAATTGGGGATCGGAAACCAAATGGCTCGGCGACAATCGTTACGACGATGACCGCAACCTCGACAACCCATTAGCGGCTGTCCAGATGGGCTTGATTTACGTCAACCCCGAGGGCCCAAACGGCAACCCTGACCCACGCTTAGCGGCGAATGACATCCGAACTACATTCGCGCGAATGGCCATGAACGATGAGGAAACCGTGGCGCTCATCGCTGGCGGACACACCCTAGGCAAAACGCATGGCGCTGCCGATCCGGGCAAGCACGTCGGACGCGAACCCGAAGGCGCATCGCTCGCAGAACAAGGGTTTGGTTGGAAGAATGCATATGGCACAGGCAACGGTGGTGACACAATCACCAGTGGTTTAGAGGGTGCTTGGACTTATACGCCGACAAAGTGGTCTCACGACTACTTCGCCAATCTGTTCGACTACGAGTGGCAATTGGTAAAGAGCCCTGCAGGCGCGCAACAGTGGATCCCAAAAGATGGCGAAACAACGCGCGAGACACCCGACGCTCATGATCCGTCTAAGGGGCACCCTGTCGTGATGCTGACTACAGACCTCGCGCTACGTTTTGATCCCGCCTACGGCGCGATCAGTAAGCGCTTCCACGACAACCCGGAAGAGTTCGACGCGGCGTTCGCAAAAGCCTGGTTCAAGCTAACTCACCGAGACATGGGGCCGCACGCCCGGCTCCTTGGCCCAGAAGTGCCCCCACCCCAAAACTGGCAGGACAACGTGCCAGCGCTTGATCATCTGCTGATTGACGACACGGATATCGCCCTACTTAAGCGTCAAATCCTAGCCTCAGGCCTCAGCAACTCTCAGTTGATCTCAACTGCATGGGCATCAGCCTCGACATATCGCGGCACCGACATGCGAGGTGGTGCTAACGGAGCCCGAATCCGTCTTGCGCCACAAAAAGACTGGGAGGTTAATCAGCCAATCGAACTAGCGCAGGTGCTGGGCAAACTCGAAGACATCCAACAAGGTTTCAATGACACCCAAGCAGCTGACAAGAAAGTGTCACTAGCCGACGTCATCGTGCTGGCTGGCTCCGCAGCAATTGAAGACGCCGCCAAGCGCGCAGGGTTTGATGTAGCAGTGCCATTCCATGCAGGTCGTACCGATGCATCGCAGGAAATGACTGACGTTACATCGTTCGCCTACCTCGAACCGAGTGCTGACGGATTCCGCAACTACAAGAACCCTAAGAGCCAAGTGCCGCCTGCAGAGCTTTTGCTCTACAAGGCTCAGCAACTGATGCTAACGGCGCCTGAGATGACTGTGCTCGTCGGCGGATTGCGTGCCCTTGACGCAAACTTTGGCGATGTTCAGCACGGCGTCTTCACCGAGCGCCCAGGCACGCTAACCAACGATTTCTTCGTCAACCTGCTCGACATGAGCACGACATGGAAGAAAGTCGGCGACGACGTATACGAAGGATGGGACCGAGCCACCGGCAAGATCAAATGGACAGGGACCTCGGTCGATCTCGTATTCGGT
This sequence comes from uncultured bacterium, assembly GCA_937906475.1. Taxonomy (GTDB): domain Bacteria; phylum Planctomycetota; class UBA1135; order UBA1135; family UBA2386. The sequence goes on along the minus strand of CALCZA010000029.1, from coordinate 11,097 downwards.
TCGAACTCGCAACTTCGCGCGATCGCCGAAGTCTATGCAAGTGACGATGCGAAAGAGAAGTTCGTCAAGGACTTCGCCGCAGCGTGGTGCAAGGTGATGCAACTCGACCGAATGAGCAGTTAATCTGCGCGTTCGGTCAGCGTCTTAAGCTGAGCGGCGCGGTTCGCCATAAACGTCCAGCGCCCCGCAACCAACGCCACTCGGCGGGGCGGCGGGGCGTTGGTGCGTCATTCGAAATCCGAGAAGACCGTGGCCGCAAACACCCAAGTTCACATCCGGACCGCGTCTGAAGCCGGCATTCCGAATTCGGTCATTCGGTTGAGGATGTTGCATGCAATTCGAGCCTCGACCGACTGCCCATCCGCGTCACGCGCATGCAGCCGATCACCAGCAAGCGCTTCAGTTCTGCTGGACCGCAATCAGCAGGATGAACCCGTTGACGACGAAGAAGATGCTTGCTGGGAGAGTTTCTAAGAACGAATCGCCAATTCGGATGCGTGTGACGATCCCCAATAGCATCAGCACAGTCAGGCCGGCCGCAGAGATGATCAGTAGAGCAGGCGAGGCAAAGCCAGCCATCAGCCCCGCGGAACCGAGCAGTTGCAAGATGCCGATGGGCTTCCGAAATCGAGCGAGGCGGTAGCGCTTGAACTCATCAACCATGTGGGGCGAGGTCAGGCAAGTAATGCCGAAGAAGAGGAATGCGGCGATCGAGACGATCCTGGCAACTTCGAAAGTAAAAGGAACCACGAACTTGTCTTTAGACCACCGTGCGAAGAACGTACTCGTAATCTCGACTTAGTTCGTTTTATGACCGAAATCCTAGGGAACATCTTTCAAGTCATCATCGGCCTCGGACTACTCAACGTGTGGCTGATACGCGCTAGCAGCGCAACTTCCTACCGTGGCGGCGACGCTCGGAACCTCAAGGATGAGTTCGCGACGTACGGATTGCCGAGTCCGGTTTTCTACATGGTCGGCAGTCTCAAGGTCTTGGCGGGAGTTCTGTTGCTAGCAGGGCTCGCCTACGCACCGGTTGTGGCTCCTGCAGCAGGAGTCGTGGCAGTTCTCATGGCTGGGGCGCTGGCGATGCACATCAAGGTTGGCGATCCGCCATCCAAATCAGTGCCAGCGATGCTCATGCTGCTAATGAGCGCGTTTGTCTGCACGATTGCATACATGTAGGCCTGCGGGCGAAGCCGTCTCAGCCTGAAGTCTGGGCGATGAGACGCTGTAGATCCGCCCGGCGCAGCACGACGGCAAGGTTGACGGCAAGCATGAGCAGCGCCAGCACCACGCCCGACGGAAACATCGTTACGTTGAAGGCGACAATGCCGATGGTGATCGGCAGTTGCGCTAGCCCTGCAGCGAAGCGTGTTCTCGGCATCAGTAGCAGCAGGCCGAGCACCATGTGTCCTACTGCAAGCCAATCCATCAGCCCGCCATCGCGGATGATCTCCCACATTCGCGCGCCCTGTGATCCATCGTCCATCGGAGGGGCGACGAGTTGAAAAGCGTGATTGACGCTAGAGCCGATTAATGGCACCGCCAGAATGACCGCGCCGCATGTCTGCACTTGTCTCACGGACGAGATGATACCTGCGAATAGCGAACGTCGCGCCACTGAGAAATAAGCAGGGTAGAGGGGGTGGCCAGTTCCCAAGCGACTCGTCGCTCGGGCAACAATAAGGCGCTTCCGACTTCCTCCGACAAAGCCTAGTGGCGGAGTTGGGGGCGCGGTCTGTCTAGGGCGTGGGTTTCGGGTGGCCCGAGCAGCTGTTTGAATGTCCTATGCGCCCAACGCCACTCGGCGGACTGCTTCGCAGTTTCCGTCGTTCGGCCTGACGGCCTGGGTCCTCGTGGACAGGCTGGTTTCCGACTTCGAATCGCGCCACCGGTCTGTCGACTCGGCCGAAACCGCCAACTACTCTTTGGTCATCGACGTGTTTCGAATGGCCAATTCGACGCAGAACGGCCTAGGCCGCATTTCCGGATAGGACGCCCTCCCTCGCATTGAGACCCCTTCGCATCAAGAGTCGCTGGGCTCGCTAACCCAAGACATCAGTAGAGATGACTTGGGCAAGTAGGCCGCTTAGCGCGGCCTACTTTACGACCCGCCTAAACTGCATTGACATCGACTGACCGTTCGACTCTTGCTCAATCGTGATCATGCCGTCGGCAAACTTAGCTAGTCGAGTTTGCTCTTCGAGACCCTGCTCGCTAGCCGTGATCGCAAGACGCTCACCGGTAAGCTTCCAAGAACCAAGCAGAGACTTCTTCTGCCCCATCATCGCCATCGTCATGCGGCACGAGTTGTCAGCATCTAGGAAGATCGATCCTGCCATGCCATCAAGCATCTGATCAACCATCTTGAGGCTCGCTTCAGCAGCCGGCCCCACATCTGGAGTTCCAACTGGTCGCTGGGCCATGACGACCGTCCTGAGAGCGTCCTTGTCGAGCTGATACGTTCCGACAACATTGGCCGCGTTCTTTAGCCTGACGCCCCCTGGCGCGCTTACCAAGCTGTCTCCGCTAGCATCACTAGAGCAACCAACAAGCGCCTGCAGGACAATGGCCGCTAAGACGAAGGTTACGAACTGCTTCATGCCAACATGATGTCTGCAGACAACCATAGTTGCCACGAATCAAACGCCTCACTCAGCAAGTGGCGGAGAATCCTTGAGGGTCTCTTCAGCCCTGACTAGCGCGTGCCAACCGGCAAACCCGATCGACCTACAAACCTCGATCTGACCGGAACCGCTCGCGTCTTCGGACTCTGCCCGCAGGAGCAGGTCGCCGCCTTGGAGCGGGGGGCGCTCGGTTCGATCATTTCCGTGACGAGCACGAACGCGTTGTCGTTGACGATCGGTGTGCTCTGAGCTTCTTGCTGCTGCGCGAACCATCGATTCGGATCACGCGTGGACCTAGTCTGGTCAGGTCCGCAGTGTCCGGAAACTCAACCGCGTGGTGTTCGAAAACTCAGCCGAACCTGTTTGGCGTCGAATTGGCCAATTCGATGGCAAACGAGCTCGGCCGACTTTTCGGACACTGCGGGCTGCAGAAATCAGCGTTCCAATACGATGCTACCTAGCGCCGCCTGGATCCCAGCTGGGTGCTCGACATCGACGTCGATGGCATCAAACGAGAAGGGGCCGTCTGGCATCGGCACTTCAAAACGGTGCAGCCCCACGAAGCCCTGCAGGTAGCCGAGCATGTCGCCATCATCCCCCCGCGGTGGCAGACCCGGATCGACAATGGTCGGCAACTCGACACGAGCAACCTCCTGCCCATTCCTACGGAAGACGAAATGGTAATGAACCAATCGCGTCACATGCACAATCATCTTCTGTGGCTTCTGCGTGGTCACGCATGTCATCCGCAGGCCACCTCGCCCGATGCAACGCACGGTAGGATCATCGAACCAGAACGTTCCCACCGCAGCGGGAGTGGCCATGTCGCTCAGTGCCAAGGCCCGCCGTTGGGGCTGGCGGTATTCGTCAACTACGTAGTCACGCAGACCATCGATATTGGAGCCAAACAAAAGACGAGGCAAGGCAGCCGACCGATCGGCACTATCCAGCGGCGCACGTAGGACCGTGCGCAACGATTCGTAGTAGCGGCGAAGCCCGGCGTGCAACAACCGGTTGTCCCCGAATGCGAGAGACTCAGGATAGCCATCCGGAATCCCACGGGTGAAGTGCCCGATACGCCAACGCTCTGGAGTGAGTGCAGGTAGCCGCATCATCAGTGGGTCGCAAAGCCAGGTATCGATAAAGTGGAACTGCGGGCCCGCGACGAACGGCATATTACCAGCAATGCTAACGGACAGCAGAATCGGGCGCTGCCGTCCCTGCCGGGCCAATGCCCGCGACATGCGGCCCGCAACCGGGATCTCGCGCTTCGGGCTGAATAGACCAAGCCCGCGATAGTAGTAGCGTCGCTCGTCGACGATGCCATGCTCGGCAGCGATCGGCAGATCTGCGGCTGGCGATTGTGACCATGCCGGCTTGCCGGACAGACTCACCAACAAAACAACAAGCGCACCGAGAAACCAGGCAGCCGCTGGGGGCGCCGTCCGAAGCCAACGCGCCAACAGCACGCAAGCGGCGACGAACGTCGGCATGAAGAAGCGACCGGACATGAAGTCGCCTCCGACAGACGCGACGTAGATGCAACCCAGGACCATGCCCAGAGCCAGCATCCGTCCACGGACGTCACGAACTGCGAAGCCCACGACCATGCCGCCCGCGATGGTCACAAGCGTCAGGGGATCGTGCGTCGCGGTGTGCGCGAAGTATCGCACTCCCTGCGCAAGCAAGTCTCCCTTCGGGATACCAGGCGAAAACGCCTTCGCATAGGCGGTGATCGCAAAGGGTGAACCGTAGTACCAAGTCGCAAACAGACTCCAACCGATCAGTGGCGACATCGCGAGCAGCACCTGCGCAAGCTGCGCCATCAAGCGATCCTTCCGCAAGTGTGCCAACAGCATTGGACCGACCAAGCACAGTAGGTCCAAACGAGTCAAGCCACACAAGCCTACGACAAACGCAATCGGCAGTAACCGTTGTTCGCCATGGGGAGTGCGATGATCGATCCAGCCCAACCAGACCAACAACACGGTAACCAGGGGAGTCTCTAGCCCCGAAGTAGCGAAGTCCCCGAACGCGCGTGAGCCGAGCAGCACCAGCAGCAGCAGCACAATTGCTCGACCAGAGCGCGCCATCACCGCCAACATGACGACCCCGATGGTCGTCAACAGCACCGACAGCGCAATCGTCGTGAAGTAATGCTCGCCGCTGAGCCAACGAGCCAGAGCGAGCAACCAGAACCAAGCTGGATGGGTGTAGGTCTGCACACGTTCCCCGACGTTCCAGACCGGACCGTGACCAGCGAGCAAATTCTCGACCGTGCGCAGCGTGATGTAGGCATCATCGCTCAGCCAGGCGAGCCGCAAAATCGCAGCTACAAGTCCCATGCCCAGCAGGGCAACCACGAACCAAGGCGCCTTAGCACGAAAACTAGGTAGGGCAATCACTGTTTACTCGCGTTCGGGACGACATACTGCGCAGGCTACTGCGGCCAACGAGCGCCAGTAAAGCCAGCAGCTCGGACCTTCCGAACCCCTAGATCACTGGAACCAATCACTGGATCCAGATTTGGCGAGGAGCAGTCAACCACCTGAATGCGTCTGACGCCATCACACATGTGTCAAACATGCGTCCGCGCAGCGCCCGCTGCGTTAACCGCGACGGAGTGTGTCGGCTGCAAGTATCAGCGATCTCACTTCCCCGCTAGCTCGCTCAGGGGCGGCTGCGGGGGCGGTCTGTCTGCGGCAGATGGGCAAGTGGCCCGAGGATCGGGTCGCTGCTGGTGATCGCAAGCGGATCCTTGGTGATCGGCTGCTTGCGCGTGATGCGGATGCACAGTCGGTCGAGGCTCGACTTGCATGCAGCATCCTCAACCGAATGACCGAACTCGGAATGCCGGCTTCGTTCGCGGTCCGGATGTGAATTGGGGTTCTTCTGGCGACGGTCTTGCCGACTTTGGCTTTGAGCACCAACGCCTCTCCGCACTACTCATCAGCGGGTCGTGCCGCACGTCGCTTGGCCGTGCGCACCGCAACCAAGAACAGCCCGCAGCCGGCACCGACCAGGAGCACCGAACCGGTGAAGTCCTGTTCGAACCCGCGCTGCGCCAAATAAACGATGACGTCGAGCACCACCGCGATCGCGCCCGTGACGAGTAGGGCAGTGTGCTTTTGGCGCGCACCCCACGCGACTGCGGCCATTGCCATCACAAATAGCCCGAGCGCGTGCAGAGGCACCGAGACGCGTGCGATCTGCACCAGCACCGAGCCGTATAGCACGGCGAGTCCTGTCACGCGCAACGCGGTTGTCTTCGCCCGCTCGAGCGCAGGTCGTGCTAGTTCGGCGCCGAACACAAGCGACAACCCTGCGGGCACCCCATAGAACGATGGGTCGAACACACCCTGACGCAGCCACAAGTGGAATAATCCCCAATTGGCGAGTAGCAGCGCGAGTGCTCCAAGCCAGCGGGCACGGCCTAGCACCGCGCCGAGGCCGAGCACCATCGCGCCGGCGAGCAGCGAGAACGTCAACCCGCCGAGTCCAACTGACAGCAACGATGCGCCCAGCGTCGCGGCCACAGCGGCCCCGCGCAGTTGCTGTTGGTTCGGCGAACGTCGACGGCCTGAGATCAGGAAGAGTGTTACGCCGAGCACGGTCAAGGCATGGTGATGGCTCCCGTCTAGCACGGCGAGTACAGCGGTGCCGCGGGCCAGCAGCAGCCAAGTGCTGATCACAGCAAATAGCGTGAACTGAACCATCGGCGCTTGCTTAGGACTGCTTGCCGCCCTGGCACCACTGACAGCGAGCATGCCGCAAGTCAACAGCGCAGCGCCGAGTTGGCCGGCAGGCATCGGTGCGATGGCTTGCACGCAGGTCCAGAGCAGCGCGCCCGAAGCCGCGACCAGCACGCCGGCTCGCAGGGCCGCTTGCTGGCCGGCGGGCAGCGCATCGCCCGTGACGTGTCGCAGCCACGGGCCGATCGTGCTCGCGAGCACCGCCGCCGAAAGGGCGAGCCAGGGTGCAAGCGGCGCAGCATCGTGGCCAGCGAACGCGATCCAACTCCATGCTGCCAGTAGCAATATTACGCCATGAAGCAGCGCCAATGGCCCCGATTGCCCGCGCAACAACAGAGCTAGTGGCACGCCAGCGAGCAGCGTCAAAGAGATCGGCGTCGACAAATCGTATAGGTCAAAGGCCGTGAGCAGCAGCGCCAAGGATGCGAGGGCAAACGCCGAAAGCCTCGCATTTCGTAGTGCGAACACTGCAAACGCGATCGCCAGCAGTGCCAGTTCGGCGTCAGGTCTGAAGTGCGTGTTGCGATGCCCGTTCAGTAATCCGTTAATTGGTGTCGTGGCGCACAAAGCGATTGCCGTCGCCAAGGCGCACGTGGCTGTGCGCCATCGTGTTGCGAGATGGCGGCTCGACGCGAGCCCTGCGGCGACGAACGCAATTGCGGTGCAGTCGATGACGATCGCGTCCGTGGCCTGGCGAGAGTGTTCGCCTAGCACCATGTAGATGCTCCATGCCGAGAAGCCCAGCGCGACGATGACCAGGGCTGGCAACGTCAGCAGTCGGAGCGCAAAGGCGCGAGACTGCCAGCGAGGTTGTGCTGACGCGAACAGGGCAAGCGTGCACCAGGATAGCGTCAGAGCAACCGACCACTCGTAGCGCAACCAGTGCAGTTCGAGCGGTTGCACGACGAACGCCCCGATGCTGGCAATCGCGGCAATCAGCGTAGTCGCAGTGCGCAGCGAGCGAGGGCGACAGGCGGCGGCTGCAATCGTTGCTGCGACCAGCAGCAACATTCGGTAGACGTGTTCCGTAGTGTCTGCTGGCTGCCAGAAAAATAGCAGCAGCGTTGCGAGCGCTACGAACGACAACCCGTGCAGCGATAGCACTGTCGCGAGAACCCGAGAGCGTCGACAGAGGTGCGCGGCCAGCATAGAGAACGCCGCGACCACAAGCGCACCGATGGCATAGCCGAGGTGGCTCGTAGCGATCAGGTCCAGCAACGAGATCGGCAGCAGCACGGCACCGATGGCGCCCGCAATGGTGAGCGCGGTTTTCCGTGCGCTGCCATTCGACTGTAGCGTTGATGCGTGGCGCACCGTGGTCACGATCAGCAGCAGCGCCGTAACCAAACTGGCGAGGGTCTGTTCCGTTACGGGGATTTGTGGCAGCGCTGCCATGCGCATCAGCAACAGCAACGCGGCGGCAATCGCGGACATGCCCCACGTGATCGATTGCAGCGATACGCGCACGTTCTTTCGCCAACTGACGACCAGCGCCAGCGCCGTCGGCCCAACCAGGCCGGCGGGGCTGGCAGCATTGCCAAGCAAGGCTCCTGCCATCAAGTGAAGCGGCAATGCAGCGGTGATGATGGCGACACCTAGCAGCAGATCGCACCGTGTGCGCAAGGCCAGCCAACCGGTCGCCGCGGCCAGTAGAGCGGCGCCGGTGATCGCACTGAGAGGGTAGATCTGTTGCTGATACCCGGCGAAGAGGTCTGGCAGCAGCACTGCCTGCAGGGCAATCATTGCCCCCACGAGCGGCATGCGGTTGTCGCGTTGCTTTGCGCCCCTGGGCAGCCACCACCACCACATCGGCATGACCGCAGTGACCAGAGCCAGCGCTGCTGGCAGTGACGCGCGCACAGTAGCAACTCCAGTCCACTCGAGCGCTGCGGCAACGCCTATCGCGGTAGCCCACAGAGAGGGCAATAGCAGCAGCGGCAGCAGCCAGGCTAGTCGTCGACCAGCACGACGCATTGGTGATGGCGTACGCAGTAACGCGAGTACGGCCACGACTACAGCGGCGAACAGTACGTTCCACGGGCGTTGGTGTTCGATGGGCCAAGCCCCGACCAGCGCCCATGCAGCCGTCACCACCCCGACACTGAGTGCCACTTGCCGAATGCTGCGCGCTGCGTGGATGCCGAAGCCGCCGTGGCTGCTCGCGTATCGTCCCAGGCTGAGCAGTAGCAGAGTAGCGGCACTCCCGAATGCGGCGGCGACGCCTGGTGGAGCTTCAAACCAACACAGTGCGCAGACCAGCCCGCCGATCACTCCGACGCAACCCATCAGAACGGCTTTGCTGCTGCGACCCAGGTAGCCAACTAGCACCAACAGAAGGCCGTCGGCCGGCAAGACGGCCATCGGCGCGCGCAGGTCGTCACCGAGAGTCAACGACATCGTTGCGAGGCTGCCCGCCACGATCATTGCCCAAACGCTGGTGACTGTGCGATGCGCTGACCGTTCTGCGCGTCGGAACCACAGGCCCAGGATCGCCAGACCGAGCAGGTAGGGCAGGAAGGTGATGCCGTAGAACGAGAGCGGCAGGCGCTGTGGCTCGTAGCCAAGCTGCGACGCGGCTTCGGCGCGCAGTTGCGCTGCCAGTTCGCGCATCGGTGCTGGCAATAACAAGTAGCCGATCGCCGACAACACCAAGGCTGGTATTAACACGCGTGCTCGGTCGAGGCGCAGACTGACCACATGCCAGGTGGCGGCGGCGCACCACGCCGCGACCATGACGCACCGAAGATCGCCGGTCGCGATCAGCACAGCCGAGATGGCGACGGCAAGCGCGGCGGTGAGCACCGACGGAGCGCGCAAGCTTCGCGTCGATTCGAGCATCACTGCCGCAACGGTTGCCGCCGCGATCACGATGCCAAGTGGAGCGATGGCACGCGCGATCGGTGCGTCGTAGGCAAGTGCTATGCCGCTGCACAGCGCAATGGCGGCGAACGAGGCAGCGAGCAGCACACATGCCGACGATGCGTTTGGCGAAGTATCGTTGTTGCGTGCGGAGCGGCGCTGCAGCACCGCCACGAGGATCGTCGCCGCGCCTGCTGCACAACTGGCGAGCAAACGCAGGGGTAGCAGAGCGTTGGCGAACACGCTGGCGAACAAGAGTCCGCCGATCAGCACATGCACGGCGGCCGGCGGCGCGTGCCGTTCGCGGGCTAAAAGTTGATGCAAGAACCAGTGGCCGGCGCCGGTTGCGGCGGCAGCAGTTACCAGGGCGAGGGTGACGTTTTCGTCGAGCAGTCGACCGGCCACGATGCTGGCCGCCGGTGCCAGCGCAATGGCGACCAGCGACAGCACGCGCGCCGCGGTGCGTAGACCTTGTTCTCTGCCGAGCACGGTGCTGGCGCCGTGCAGCATGCCCGCGAACAATAGCAGCCCGACGGCGACGACCAGCTTCTGGGTGGCGCCAGACATCGTCGTCCACGCAGTGGTGGTGAAGTAGACGGCGCCAGCGAGCAACAAGAAGCCCGCGAGTGCGAACAGAAGGTTCTCCGCGAACAGTGGGCCAAGGCGCGACCACAGGCTAGGGCCCGTCGGGATCGGATGAGGTCGCGCCCCTAGAGCCAACGGCTGCTCGGGAGCAGCGGAAGAGAGCGTCGTGACACTCGCGGTAGGCAGCGGCGGTGGTACCGGCAGAGGTCTTGGTGAAACAGGCGCAATCACTGAGGGCGTTGGCGCTAACGCAAGCAGCTCGCGGCGGTGGTAGCCAACCAAAGAGTGCAGGTCGGAACACACACTCTGACTGAACTCTGTGTCATCGCGTGCGAGCTGGCTCACTCTCTCAAGAGCGAGCAGGCGACGAGCGGTCGTGACGTGCATCGGCTGACCACAAGCCGAGCACGGCGCGAAGGTCGCGCTCTCGTCGACGACATCAGATTTTTCGCAGTGGTAGCAACGAACCTCAAGCATGGCTATCGATCCTCGCTCGTCTAATGGCGTTGGGGAAGCGCGTCATGGCGTGTTTACAGTAAGTGACTGCATCGACCTTCACATGTGGAGTGGACGCACATGTGTTCTGTAGCCATTACAGGCACCTGTTGCGATCTCGACACGGGGAACTATCGCCGATTCGATCGTATTCGTTGTGATAGTTACGCTGAATCAATTGTTAATCTGGGCTTTACGACCGCTGGAGGCGTCCTGCCCGGCTTACTGGTCCAGCGATCTTCGGCAGCCCGACCGACAACCTCAGCACCTCGCGGTTCAATGTGCGGTCGGCGTGGCGTGGGTGCACAAAGCCAGAGCCGACAAGACCGTGGTCGCAAGAACCCAAACTCACATCCGGACCTCGAACGAAGCCGGCATTCCGAGTTCGGTCATTCGGTTGAGGATGCTGCATGCAAGTCGAGCCTCGACCGACTGCCCATCCGCATCACGCGCATGCAGCCGATCGCCAAGGATCCTCTTGTCGCGCATGAACGTGTTCTCGGCACGAGACTGCCGGTGATAGCCAGACTCATTCTTCCACTGGCGTCGCCCGACTTTGCGAATGCGTCTGACGATCCGATCTCGCGCACGGCCTCCCGTTTGCGCTGCCCTCCGCGACGCCCGTGCACACGTCGCTTGGCAGGGCGATGGGGGACGCGAGCCCGTTGCACGCTAGCTGAGTCTACCTTGTGCAACTCCTGCATGGGGGCCTCGGGCCCCGGAGGATGCGGATCCTGTTGATGCGGATGTAGGTGCAGACCCGAGTGACGGCGAGC